>NZ_JBIVMX010000025.1:0-75167 GCF_044753305.1 Pseudomonas sp. NPDC088429
CTGATCCCATCCCGAACTCAGCAGTGAAACGATGCATCGCCGATGGTAGTGTGGGGTTTCCCCATGTGAGAGTAGGTCATCGTCAAGATTAAATTCCGAAACCCCAATTGCGAAAGCAGTTGGGGTTTTGTTTTGCCCGCAGGAAAGTTCCTACATCATTCAACGGCGTCGTCCGGCTGTCACAACCTGCTGACAATGCTAAGGTTCTGCCCTGGCTTTCGCACTTTTCCAAGGAATCCTTTATGCCGGGCGCCCAGTCCCTCAACGCTGCATTCATGGTGGTTCAGAGCAATAGCCTGGACGAACTGCGCAGCCTGGTGATCAGCATAATGCGGCGCTATCCACTGGCGCCCTTGGAAAACGAAATTGCCCTCGTACAAAGCAACGGCATCGCCCAGTGGCTCAAATTGGCCTTGGCTGAAGACCCTGAAGAAGACGACCTCGGTGGCTGCGGTATTGCCGCTGCTATCGATGTGCAACTGCCCGGCAGCTTCATGTGGCAGCTGTACCGGATGGTGTTGGGCCGTGATGAAATCCCACCGAAATCCCTGCTCGATAAAGCCCCGCTGACCTGGCGCCTGATGCGCTTACTACCTCAAGTGATCGGTCGCCCGCATTTCGAGCCGCTGCAACGCTTCCTCACTCACGACACTGACTTGCGTAAGCGTTACCAGTTGTCCGAGCGACTGGCGGATCTCTTTGACCAGTACCAGGTCTATCGGGCCGACTGGCTCGAAGATTGGTCCGAAGGACTGCACCAAATCCGAAATGTCCGAGGTGAAATAAAGCCACTGGCGCCCGCGAGCTGCTGGCAGGCTGAACTGTGGCGTGCGCTGCTGGAAGATGTCGGTGAACAAGGCATGGCGCAAAGTCGCGCCGGTGTTCATCAACGATTTATCGAGCGCATCAACACCCTCACAGAGGCACCCGTCGGCCTGCCCTCGCGAGTGATCGTTTTCGGGATTTCTTCGTTGCCCGCTCAAGTGCTCGAAGCATTGGCCGGGCTTGCACGTTTCAGTCAGGTTCTGCTTTGTGTGCACAATCCATGTCGCCACCATTGGGCCGATATCGTTGCTGATAAGGATCTGCTGCGACACCAGTACAAACGCCTGGCACGCAAGAGCGGTATGCCCGTCGTACTCGATCCGGACGCTTTGCACCAACACGCCCACCCGCTGCTAGCTGCATGGGGCAAGCAGGGCCGCGACTACATCAACCTGCTCGACAGCTACGACGATCCCAACAGTTATCGCGCGGCTTTCCGGGATGGTCGCATCGATCTGTTCAGCGACACGCAACCCGAGAACATGCTCAACCAACTCCAGAACGACATCCTCGAACTGCGCCCGCTCAACGAGACACGCGAGATCTGGCCAGCTGTCGATCTGATACAAGACCATTCGATCCGTTTTCACATTGCACACAGCGCCCAGCGTGAAGTGGAAATTCTTCACGACCAACTCCTCGCGCGCTTCAGCGCCGATCCCGAACTACGTCCTAGGGATGTGATTGTGATGGTGCCGGACATCGACAGCTACGCGCCGCACATCCGTGCCGTATTCGGCCAGCTCGATCGCCATGATCCGCGATTCATTCCATTCACCTTGGCGGATCAGGGCCAACGCGGCCGTGACCCCTTGCTGATTGCAGTCGAGCACCTGCTAAAGCTGCCAGACAGCCGCTTCCCTGTCAGCGAAATCCTCGACCTGCTCGACGTTCCTGCACTGCGCGCTCGTTTCGGTGTGGAAGAGCGCGACCTGCCGACGCTGCATCGCTGGATCGAAGGCGCCGGTGTGCGTTGGGGCATGAGCGCCGAACAACGTGCCGGCCTCGGTTTGCCGGATGAGCTGGAGCAGAACAGCTGGCACTTCGGCCTGCGCCGGATGCTGCTGGGTTACGCCGTCGGCAGTGCGAATGCCTGCGCCGGCATCGAACCCTACGATGAAATCGGCGGACTGGACGCCGCGTTGATCGGGCCACTGGTGGCACTGCTCGATGCCTTGGAACTCGCTCATCAGGAATTGATGCAACCGGCTCAACCCAAAGAGTGGGGCTACCGGTTGCAGGCGCTGATGCAATTGTTCTTCAAAGCCAGCAACGAGCATGACGACTATTTGCTTACCCAACTCGAAGAACTGCGCGAAACCTGGCTAGAGACGTGCGAGGCCGTCGGTCTCGACGATCAGTTACCGCTGACTGTCGTCCGTGAAGCCTGGCTCGCCGGTCTGGATCAGGGGCGTTTATCGCAGCGTTTCCTCGCCGGCGCGGTGAACTTTTGCACGCTGATGCCCATGCGTGCGATCCCGTTCAAACTGGTCTGCCTGCTGGGGATGAACGATGGCGATTATCCGCGTGCACAACCGCCGCTCGACTTCGATTTGATGGGCAGCGATTACCGTCCCGGCGACCGTTCGCGGCGTGAGGATGACCGTTATCTGTTGCTCGAAGCATTGCTGTCCGCGCGCAATCAGCTCTATATCAGTTGGGTCGGCCGCAGCATTCGCGACAACAGCGAGCGGCCTGCTTCGGTGCTGATCGGCCAGTTACGCGATCACCTCGCCAGCGGCTGGCGATTGCTCGACGAGACCCAGGATATTTTGAGCGCCATGACCGAGGAGCATCCGTTGCAACCGTTCAGTGCGCGCTATTTTCATGAGGGCGATCAGCTCTTCAGCTATGCCAGCGAATGGCAGGTGCTGCACCAACAGCACGGATCTCAAACCGCTGTGGAACTGCTTGCGCCCTATGTCCAAGAGGAACCGTTGACCTTCGCCCTGTTACAGGACTTCCTGCGCAACCCGGTTCGACACTTTTTTACCCAGCGCCTCAAGGTCTATTTCGAAGCCGCCGAGGCGCCGCTCGCGGACGAAGAGCCGTTCGTGATCGACGCTTTGCAGCGCTACACGCTCAGCGACAGTCTGCTCGAAGCCGCAATGAGGCAGCCGGACAATATCGATCAGGCCCTCGAATCTCAGGCCCGTCGCCTGCAAAACAGTGGTCTGCTGCCAATGGCTGGTTTTGGCGAATGCCTGCAACGCGAGCTGATCGAGCCGCTGCCGGACTTGCTGCAACGCTACCAACAACTGCTGACGTTGTGGCCGACCCCGCTGACCAGCGCAATTCCGATCAACCTTGAATTGCGGGGCTTGCGCCTTGAAGGCTGGCTCTCAGGTTTGCATGAGCGCGCCGATGGTGGTCTGCTGTCGGTCACAACCATTCCCAACAGTATTGGCTCGATCAAAAGCCGCAAATGGCATCGGCTGACCAAGCCGTGGGTCAACCATCTGGTGGCCTGTGCCAGCGGACTTTCGTTAACCACAGCGCTGGTGGCCAGTGACGATTCACTGCTGTTGGAGCCCATGGAAAAAGACCGCGCGGTTCGTATCCTCAGCGATCTGTTGCTCGCCTGGCAGACCGGCATGCGCCAACCGCTGCCGATTGCAGTAAAAACTGCGTTCGCCTGGCTGTCCCAGACCGACCCACTCAAGGCCGAAGCCGCCGCGCGCAAAGCGTACGAAGGTGACGGCCAGACCAGTGAAGGTGAGCGCCGCGAAAGCCCGGCCTTGTCTCGACAGTTTGCCGACTTCGATGCCTTGCTCGCCGATGAGACGTTCTCTGGTTGGTGCGACGCGCTCTATCGGCCACTGCTGGAAGCGCCTTGGCGTTCGTTGTCCAGTGAAGGAGCGCGCGCATGAGCAGTAAAACTCCACTGGCACTGGCCTTCCCGCTGCACGGCAGCCAACTGATCGAAGCCAGCGCCGGCACCGGCAAGACCTTCACCATTTCTGCACTCTATCTGCGGCTGATCCTTGGTCACGGCGGCGACACCAACGGTTTCGGTCGCGACCTGCTGCCACCACAAATTCTCGTGGTGACCTTCACGGACGCAGCGACCAAAGAACTGCGCGAGCGGATCCGCACGCGTCTGGCCGAAGCTGCGCGATTCTTCCGCGACGAGACGCCGGCGCCTGACGCGCTCATCGCCGAACTCCGCGAACAGTTCGAGCCACAGCAATGGCCCGGCTGCGCCAATCGTCTCGACATCGCCGCACAGTGGATGGATGAAGCCGCCGTTTCGACGATTCACAGTTGGTGCCAGCGCATGCTGCGCGAGCACGCATTCGACAGCGGCAGCCTGTTTACTCAATCGTTGGAAACCGATCACAGCGATCTGCTCGGTGAAGTCCTGCGCGATTACTGGCGGCTGTTTTGCTACCCGATGCAGGGCGATGCGCTGAACTGGGTTCGCAACAATTGGGGTGGGCCGGCAGCGCTGTTGCCGCGTGTCCGTGGACTGTTCGCCAGCGAGCGCGACAGCGACGAAGGCAAGGCGCCCGCCGAGCTGATCGAGGAATGCTTGCTGGAGCGTCGCGCAGCATTGGTCGAGCTGAAAATGCCTTGGCGGCAGTGGGCCGATGAGTTGCTCGCCATCTGTCATCAAGGCGTTGCCAGCAAAACCGTCGACGGTCGCAAGATGCAGGCGCGCTACTTTGAACCTTGGTTCGAGAAGCTCAAAAGCTGGGCCGAAGATGAATCCATGGAGCAACTGGATATCGGCACCGGCTTCACCCGACTGACCCCCGACGGCATGGCCGAAGCGTGGAAAGGTCAGGCACCGAGTCATCCGGGGCTGGATGCCATGCCCGCACTCAAGTCGAGTCTGGATGGCTTGCCCACGCCAGACGCCGCCGTCCTGCAGCACGCCGCGAAATGGGTGGGCGCGCGCTTCGAAGAAGAGAAGCGTCGCCGCGCCGAAATGGGCTTCGACGACATGCTCTTGCGCCTCGATGCTGCGCTGCAATCAGAAGGTGGTGAGCGTCTCGCAACGCTGATTCGCGAGCAGTTCCCGGTAGCGCTGATCGACGAATTCCAGGACACCGATCCGGTGCAGTACCGCATCTTCGAAAGCATCTATCGCATCGAGGAAAACAGTCCTGACACTGGCCTGTTTCTGATCGGCGATCCCAAGCAGGCGATCTACGCCTTCCGTGGTGCGGACATCTATACCTATCTGCGCGCGCGCAAGGCTACGACCGGCCGCTTGCATACCCTGGGCACCAACTTCCGCTCCAGTCACGGCATGGTGACAGCGGTCAATCACGTATTCGAACGCGCCGAGTCCCGCGAGCTGGGACGCGGCGCGTTTTTGTTCCGCGAGAAAAGTGGCGAGAACCCGGTACCGTTTCAACCCGTCGACTCACAGGGCCGCAAAGAACACCTGCAAATTGCCGGGCAGAAAGTTGCGGCGCTGAACGTCTGGCAGCTGTCCAGCGATCAGCCGTTGTCCGGCGCGGTGTATCGCCAACAACTGGCTGCCGCCTGCGCCAGTGAAATCACCGCGTTGCTCAATGGCGGGCAAACCGGTCAGGCCGGATTTGTGCAGGACGGCAAAGACTTCAAAGGCCTGCGACCTTCCGACATCGCGATTCTGGTTCGTGACGGTAAAGAGGCGCAGGCCGTACGCGGTGAGCTGGCCGCTCGTGGCGTGCGCAGCGTTTATCTGTCCGACAAGGATTCCGTGTTTGCTGCGCAGGAAGCCCGAGACTTGCTGTCCTGGCTCAAGGCCTGTGCCGAGCCTGACGTTGAACGTTCTCTGAAAGCCGCGCTGGCCTGCATCACGCTGAACCTTCCGCTGGCCGAACTGGAGCGTCTGAATCAGGACGAACTGGTGTGGGAATCCCGCGTCATGCAGTTCCGTGGCTATCGCGAGTTGTGGCGCAAACAGGGCGTGCTGCCGATGCTGCGGCGTCTGCTGCATGACTTCCATTTGCCGCAGACATTGATTGCCCGCAGCGATGGTGAGCGCGTGCTGACTAACTTGCTGCACTTGTCCGAATTGATGCAGCAAGCCGCTGCTGAACTCGACGGCGAACAAGCGCTGATCCGGCATCTGGCCGAGCTGCTGGCCTTGTCCGGGCAGGCCGGCGAAGAACAGATTCTGCGCCTCGAAAGTGATGAGCAATTGGTCAAAGTGGTGACCATCCACAAGTCGAAAGGCCTGGAATATCCGTTAGTGTTCCTGCCGTTCATCTGCTCGGCCAAACCGGTCGACGGTAGCCGCCTGCCGCTGCATTACCACGACGCCTCGGGCAACGCGCAATTGAGTCTGAAACCGACGCCTGAGCTGATTGCGTTGGCCGATGACGAGCGTCTGGCTGAAGACCTGCGTTTGCTCTACGTAGCGCTGACGCGTGCGCAACATGCCTGCTGGTTGGGCGTGACCGATCTCAAACGCGGCAATAACAACAGTTCGGTGCTGCACCTTTCTGCGCTGGGCTATTTATTGGGCGGTGGTGCGTCGTTGGGTGAATCCAGCGGTTTGAATAGCTGGCTGCGAGATTTGCAGCAGGATTGCCCGGCGATCAGTGTCGGTGAAATGCCACCGGCCAGCACCGAACATTACGAACCTGCGCGCAACGAAGCGGTTCTCAGCGCCACGCTTGTGCCCAAGCGCAAGGCCAGCGAGAACTGGTGGATCGCCTCGTACAGTGCGCTGCGCATCAGCGACGTTTTGAGCGTCGGCAGCGATGAGGCGCCGGACAGTCCGCAAGCGCAAAAGCTCTTCGATGACGAACGCCTCGATCCGGATGCACCACGCGAAATCATCGCCGGCGGTGCCGATATCCATCGCTTCCCGCGTGGCCCCAACCCCGGGACATTCCTTCACGGTTTGCTCGAGTGGGCAGGGGATGACGGTTTCGCCGTCACGCCCAAAGCCGTGGAAGACGCGATCGGCCGGCGTTGCAACCTGCGTGGCTGGGAAGGCTGGATCACCACGTTGAGCGACTGGTTGCAACACCTCCTCAAATCGCCGCTGCCGATCGGTGCCGGCCAGGCGCCGGTGGTGCTTGAGCAGTTAACGCAGTATCGCGTCGAGATGGAATTCTGGTTCGCCAGCCATAAAGTCGATGTGCTCAAACTCGATGAGCTGGTACGTCAGCACACCCACAATGGCGTGGCGCGGGTGGCTGCCGAACCTGTGCAGCTCAACGGCATGTTCAAGGGCTTTATCGACCTGACCTTCGAACACGATGGCCGTTACTACGTGGCCGACTACAAATCCAACTGGCTGGGCGTCGATGATTTCGCCTACACCGAGCAAGCCATGGAGCAGTCGATTCTCGACAACCGTTACGACCTGCAATACGTCTTGTACCTGTTGGCCTTGCACCGTCAGCTCAAGGCGCGGTTGCCCGACTATGACTACGACCGGCATGTCGGTGGTGCGCTTTATCTTTTCCTGCGTGGCACCCGCGCAGACAGTCGCGGGGTGTACTTCGCCCGGCCACCCCGTGAATTGATCGAACGTCTGGATCGGCTGTTTCAGGGCAAACCCGAGCCCAAGGCCGAACCCGCGTGGGAACAGGGAGTCTTGCTATGAGCCGCACCTTCGCCGATCTGCTGCCGACGCCTTTGGCCGCCGACAGCCTGTCGAGACTTTCGCCGCTGACCCGTGCCGAAGACTTGTTGCTCTTGCTCACCCGCTGGGTCGAGCGCGGCTGGCTGCGTGCACTGGACAAGGCATTCGTCGCGTTTCTGCATGAGCTCGAACCGGACACCGATCCGCTGGTGTTGCTCGCGGCCGCACTGACCAGCCATCAACTCGGCCATGGTCACGTTTGTCTGGATTTGTTTGAAACCCTCAAAGCGCCGGACTTTGCGCTGTCATTGCCGCCCGAAGGCGATGTGCAGGGTGGCGTCTTGTTGCTGCCTTCGCAATTGCTTGAGGCGCTCGACGGTGCTCATTGGTGCAAGGCTCTGGCGGGCAGCGCTCTGGTCGCCCTGGCTGCCGATACCAGTGAAGAAGCTCAGCAACGCCCGCTGGTGTTGTCCTCGAAGCGTCTGTACTTGCGGCGCTACTGGGCTTACGAGCGGCGTATCGATTCCGCGTTGCGCCAGCGTCTCGCCCAATCCGAAGCGACGCCGGCCGATCTGCCGCAGCGCCTCAATGAGCTGTTCGGTTCAGCCAAGTCCGGCGAGGTCATCGACTGGCAAAAGCTCGCTTGTGCGCTCGCCACGCGCGGTGCCTTCAGCATCGTCACCGGCGGCCCCGGCACCGGCAAAACCACCACCGTCGTGCGTTTGCTGGCATTGCTGCAGGCGCCGGCGGTGGAGGCCGGCCATCCGTTGCGCATTCGCCTGGCAGCGCCCACCGGTAAAGCCGCCGCACGCTTGACCGAGTCGATCAGCCAGCAAGTGCAATCGCTGAAAGTCAGCGAAGACGTGCGGGCGAAAATCCCTTGCGACGTGACCACCGTCCACCGTTTGCTCGGCAGTCGTCCGGGCACCCGACATTTCCGCCACCACGTCGGTAATCGTTTACCGCTGGATGTGCTGGTGGTCGACGAAGCCTCGATGATCGACCTGGAAATGATGGCCAATCTGCTCGACGCCTTGCCGGCCCATGCGCGACTGGTGTTGCTCGGCGACAAGGATCAGTTGGCGTCCGTTGAGGCTGGTGCGGTGCTGGGTGATCTGTGCCGCGATGCCGAGGGCGGCTGGTACAACCGGCAAACCCGCCAATGGCTGGAGTCGGTCAGCGGTGAGTCGTTGCAGGACAGTGGTCTGCACGAAGATCTCGACGGCTCGCATCCGCTGGCTCAGCAAGTGGTGATGTTGCGTCACTCGCGGCGTTTCGGTGAAGGCAGCGGCATCGGTCAACTGGCGCGGCGGGTCAATCAGCAGCTTCCGGAAGAGGCGCGGCAATTGCTCGCGGCGGGGCACTATGACGATGTGTTTTCGCTGCCGCTCAAGGGCGAGCACGATCACAAACTCGAGCGGCTGCTGCTCGACGGTCATGGCGAGGGCCCGCACGGGTATCGGCATTACCTGAGCGTGTTGCGCAATCAACGCCCAACATCTGGCAAACCGCTGGAACATCCGGACTGGATTCTCTGGGCCCGCGACGTCTTGCAGGCGTTCGACACCTTCCAGTTGTTGTGCGCGGTACGCAAAGGCCCGTGGGGCGTTGAAGGTTTGAACCAGCGCATCACCGCCGCGTTGCTCAAGGCCCGGCTGATCGAGCACGACCAGCAATGGTACGAAGGCCGGCCGGTGTTGATGACCCGCAACGACTACGGCCTGGGCTTGATGAACGGCGACATCGGCATCGCCCTCAAACTGCCGGAACGTGAAGGGCCCGACGCCGGCAAACCGGTGCTGCGCGTGGCGTTTCCGCGCAATGACGGTCAGGGCGGCGTGCGTTTCGTCCTGCCGAGCCGACTCAACGATGTTGAAACCGTGTACGCCATGACCGTACACAAATCCCAGGGCTCGGAATTTGCCCACACCGCGTTGATCCTGCCGGATGCCTTGAATCCGGTGCTGACCAAGGAGTTGATCTACACCGGAATCACCCGCGCCAAGCACTGGTTCACCCTGATCGAGCCGCGTGCCGGGGTTTTTGAAGAGGCCGTACAACGCAAGGTCAAACGCCTCAGCGGACTGATGCTTGAACTGGAGGAGGGCGCCCAGTCTCCTGAATGATAACCGCGATGACGGCCAGCGGTTTCTGACCGACCAGTCAGAGGTCGCTGCCTCGCTGGCCATTCGCCGCTGTGCTATCGTTGCGGCATCATTTCGGTAAGATCCAAGAGAATCCCTGCATGAAGGTGTCTGTCTGGGCGGCAGAGCGCGTGGTTGGCTGCAAGCACGCGTTGCTTGTCGGCCTGCTCTGGTTGTTGACGAGCGTGGCCGTCGCACAACCGCAAGCGCCGACGGGCATGGCCGAGCAACGCGCCAAATCTGTCACCCAAGTCGTGCTGGGCATCCTCAGTTATGCTCGCTGGCCGGTAGAGCCTGCGCAATTGCGTCTGTGCATCGTCGGCCCCACCGAATACACCGACGACCTGGTCAAAGGCACCACTCAAGCCACCGGCCGACCGGTTGTCGTGCGCCGCTTGCTGGCCGACAACCCGGCCATCGTCAGCGAATGCAATGCCGTGTACATCGGCAAGCTCACCGCCGATGAGCGCAGTCGCCTGTTCGCCGCATTGATCGGACACCCGGTGCTTAGCATCAGCGAAGCCGACGACCAATGCACGGTCGGCAGTCTGTTCTGCCTGCGCGTCGGTGACGAGCAGGTGTCCTTTGAAGTCAATCTCGATTCCGTTGCCCGCAGTGGCGTGCGCATTCACCCGAGCGTGCTGCAGTTGTCGCGCCGTAAATCGGCGGCCCCATGAAATTGTTCAGATCGAATAAGCGCCCCACGTTGGGCTCGGTACTGGGCCGTGGACATTTGACCGTGGCGTTGCTGGCGGTAGCGATGGCCAGTGTCTCGCTGACGCTGCTCGGTGTTTTGGCGCTGCGGGTTTATGCCGACCACAATCTGCATCTGATCGCCCGTTCGATCAGCTACACCGTCGAAGCCGCGGTGGTCTTTAACGACAAAGCGGCGGCGACGGAAGCGCTGGCGCTGATCGCTTCGACCGAGGAGGTCGCCGACGCGCAAGTGCTGGACGCTCAGGGAAAATTGCTGGCGCGCTGGCATCGCGCGGAAAACGGCCTGTTCTCCGATCTGGAAATGCAGATCACCCGCGCCCTTCTGGAAAAACCGATCAGCCTGCCGATCGTGCATCAAGAGCATGAAATCGGCCGAATCCTGCTCACCGGACACGGCGGCAGCCTCATGCGCTTTCTGTTGAGCGGTCTGGCGGGGATCATTCTTTGCACCGCGATCAGCGCTTTTGTGGCGATCTATCTGGCGCGCCGGCAACTGCGTGAAATCATCGGCCCGCTGCGCAGCCTCGCCACCGTGGCCCACGCCGCACGCAGCGAACGGGCGCTGGATCGCCGCGTGCCACCGGCGCAAATCGCCGAGCTGGACAACCTCGGCAACGACTTCAATGCCCTGCTCGACGAACTTGAATCCTGGCAGAGCAACCTGCAAAGCGAAAACGAAACCCTCGCGCACCAGGCCAGCCACGACAGCCTTACCGGTCTGCCGAACCGCGCCTTTTTTGAAGGCCGCTTGATGCGTGCCCTGCGTAACGCCAGCAAGCTCAACGAGCGCGTGGCGGTGCTGTTTCTCGACAGCGACCGTTTCAAAGGCATCAATGACAATTTCGGCCATGCCGCCGGCGACGCAGTGCTGGTGGCGATTGCCAATCGTGTCCGCGCACAACTGCGTGAAGAAGATCTGGTCGCGCGATTGGGCGGTGACGAGTTCGCCGTGCTGCTCACGCCGTTGCACAAGATCGAAGATGCCGAACGCATTGCCGACAAGATTCTCGCCAGCATGGACACGCCCATCGCATTGCCGGGCGACACCCGTGTTGTGACGTCGCTCAGTATCGGCATCGCGGTTTTCCCTGATCATGGCGCCACCCCCGGCGCCCTGCTCAACGCTGCCGACGCGGCGATGTATCAAGCCAAGCGCCTCTCCCGTGGCGCGCAATTCACGGCCGGGTCGGAGCACCCGGTCGATCCCGTTCAAACCAGGAGCTGATTCCCGTGTTCAAACATCCATTTCGATTGTTCTCCGCTGTGCTGTTGATGGCCGTGCTGGCCCTGACCGGTTGCCAGACCGCGCCGCAAAAAGGCCTGACGCCGGCGCAAGTCGCCGTGCTCAAACAACAAGGTTTCGAGCTGACTGATGAGGGCTGGGAATTTGGCCTGTCCGGCAAAGTGCTGTTTGGCAGCGACGTCGAAAGCCTGAACAATCAAAGCACCGAAATCGTCGAGCGCATCGGCAAAGCCTTGCTCGGTGTCGGCATTGAACGCGTGCGAGTCGATGGCCACACCGATGCATCGGGCAAAGAAACCTACAACCAGCAACTGTCGCTGCGCCGCGCGAAAAGTGTGGCCGCCGTGCTCAGCACCGTCGGCATGAAGCAAGAGAACATCCAGCTGCAAGGCCTGGGCAGCAAAGACCCGGTGGCTTCCAACAGTACCGCCGCCGGCCGCACGGAAAACCGCCGGGTGGCGATCGTGGTCAGCGCCGACTAATCGGCGAACTGCATTTCGCGGGTCTCGCCCATCAACAGACCCTGATTCTGCTCAGTCACCTCGCGAATGTAATCCCACAACAAAGTAATCCGCTTCAACTTCCGCAGATCCTCCCGGCAGTACATCCAGAACTGCCGGGTGATGTTGATTTCCTCCGGCAGCACCGGCAGCAAGCGCGGATCCTGCGCGGCGAGGAAGCACGGCAGAATCGCCAGTGAACGCCCCTGCTGTGCAGCAACGAATTGCGCGATCACGCTGGTGCTGCGCAAATTTGCGTGGGCACCGGGCAGCACGTTGGCCAGGTAGAGCAGCTCCGAGCTGAACGCCAGATCGTCCACATAACTGATGAATTGATGCTTGCCCAAATCTGCCGGGCGGCGGATCGGTGGGTGTTTGTCCAGATAGTCCTGGGTTGCGTAGAGCTGCAAGCGGTAGTCGCAGAGTTTGCAGCAGACGTACGGCCCGTGCTCCGGGCGTTCGAGGGCGATGACGATGTCGGCCTCGCGTTTGGACAGGCTGATGAAGTGCGGCAGCGGCAGGATGTCCACCGAGATCGCCGGGTAGGCGTCGACGAAATGGCTCAGTTGCGGGGTGATGAAAAAACTGCCGAAGCCTTCGGTGCAGCCCATGCGCACGTGGCCGGACAAGGCGACGCCGGAGCCGGAGACCTGCTCACAAGCCATGTGCAACGTGCTTTCAATCGATTCGGCATAACCCAGCAAACGCTGGCCTTCAGCGGTCAGGACGAAACCGCTGGTACGCGACTTTTCAAACAGCAGCGTGCCGAGCGCCGCTTCCAGCGAACTGATCCGTCGCGACACCGTGGTGTAGTCGACGGCGAGCCGTTTGGCGGCGGTGCTGGCCTTGCGGGTGCGGGCGACTTCGAGGAAAAACTTGAGGTCATCCCAGTTCAGCGAACCTAGAGAGGTGATGTTTTTTTGCATGATGGACGGGCTTTTATGTGCGTTCTTATTAGAAGTTTGCACATCTATACTCCAAAAACAGTCCGACAACCAATTCGTGACACACGCCTCATCTCAAGGCGAACCTTTCGCCTTGGCTCCTACGATAAAAACAAGTTTCGGAGACCAGCATGAACGCATCGCTTACGCCCAACGAAACCACGCTGCAGAAGGTCAAGCTGCTGATCGACGGCGAATGGGTCGAGTCGCAGACCACCGAGTGGCACGACATCGTCAACCCGGCCACTCAACAAGTGCTGGCCAGAGTGCCGTTCGCCACCGCCGCTGAAGTCGATGCCGCCGTCAGCGCCGCACAGCGTGCCTTCCAGACCTGGAAACTGACCCCGATCGGCGCGCGGATGCGCATCATGCTCAAGCTGCAAGCGCTGATCCGAGAACACTCCAAACGCATCGCCGTGGTGCTCAGCGCCGAGCAGGGCAAAACCATTGCCGACGCCGAGGGCGATATTTTCCGTGGCCTCGAAGTGGTCGAGCACGCTTGCTCGATCGGCACTCTGCAAATGGGCGAATTCGCCGAGAACGTCGCCGGCGGCGTTGATACCTACACCTTGCGCCAGCCGATCGGCGTGTGCGCCGGCATCACGCCGTTCAACTTCCCGGCGATGATTCCGCTGTGGATGTTTCCGATGGCCATCGCTTGCGGCAACACGTTTGTGTTGAAGCCTTCGGAGCAGGATCCGCTGTCGACCATGTTGCTGGTTGAGCTGGCGGTCGAGGCGGGCGTTCCGGCGGGCGTGCTCAACGTGGTGCATGGCGGTAAAGACGTGGTCGATGGCCTGTGCACGCACAAGGACATCAAAGCGGTGTCCTTCGTCGGTTCGACCGCCGTTGGCACTCACGTTTACGATTTGGCCGGTAAGCACGGCAAGCGCGTGCAATCGATGATGGGCGCGAAAAACCACGCTGTGGTGCTGGCCGACGCCAATCGCGAGCAAGCGCTGAATGCCTTGGTCGGCGCCGGTTTCGGTGCGGCCGGGCAACGTTGCATGGCTACTTCGGTGGTGGTGCTGGTTGGTGCGGCGAAACAATGGTTGCCGGATCTGAAAGCGCTGGCGCAGAAACTCACCGTCAACGCTGGCAGCGAGCCGGGCACCGACGTTGGCCCGGTGATCTCGAAAAAAGCCAAGGCACGAATTCTTGATCTGATCGAAAGCGGCATCAAGGAAGGCGCCAAGCTGGAACTGGACGGCCGCGACATCAAGGTGCCGGGTTACGAGCAAGGCAACTTCGTCGGCCCGACCCTGTTCTCGGGCGTGACCACCGACATGCAGATCTACACCCAGGAAATCTTCGGCCCGGTGCTGGTGGTGCTGGAAGTCGACACCCTTGATCAGGCGATTGCGCTGGTCAACGCCAATCCGTTCGGCAACGGCACCGGCCTGTTCACCCAGAGCGGTGCAGCGGCACGTAAATTCCAGACGGAAATCGACGTCGGTCAGGTCGGCATCAACATCCCGATTCCAGTGCCAGTGCCGTTTTTCAGCTTCACCGGTTCGCGCGGTTCGAAACTCGGCGACCTCGGCCCGTACGGCAAGCAAGTGGTGCAGTTCTACACGCAGACCAAAACGGTCACGGCGCGCTGGTTCGACGACGACAGCGTCAACGACGGCGTGAACACCACCATCAACCTGCGCTGAGGATCGGCCATGAAAATCGCATTTATCGGGCTGGGCAACATGGGCGCGCCGATGGCGCGCAACCTGATCAAGGCTGGCCACTCGCTGAACCTGGTCGACCTGAACAAAACCGTGCTGGCGGAACTGGAACAACTCGGCGGCAGCATTCGCGCTTCGGCGCGTGAGGCGGCCGAGGATGCTGAACTGGTGATCACCATGCTGCCGGCGGCTGTGCATGTGCGCAGTGTCTGGTTGGGTGAGGACGGCGTTTTGGCCGGGATTGGCAAAGGCGTGCCGGCGGTGGATTGCAGCACGATCGATCCGCAGACGGCGCGTGATGTGGCTGCCGCTGCTGCCAAACAAGGCGTGGCCATGGCGGATGCGCCGGTGTCTGGCGGTACGGGCGGTGCGACGGCCGGGACGTTGACCTTTATGGTCGGCGCCACGCCAGAA
Source organism: Pseudomonas sp. NPDC088429 (assembly GCF_044753305.1). Lineage (NCBI taxonomy): Bacteria > Pseudomonadati > Pseudomonadota > Gammaproteobacteria > Pseudomonadales > Pseudomonadaceae > Pseudomonas > Pseudomonas sp. NPDC088429. The sequence continues at coordinate 14,999 of NZ_JBIVMX010000025.1, forward strand.
CTGTTCGCCACCCTGCAACCGGTGCTGGCGCAGATGGGCCGCAACATTGTGCATTGCGGTGAAGTCGGCACCGGGCAGATCGCCAAGATCTGCAACAACTTGCTGCTGGCGATTTCGATGGTTGGCGTCAGTGAAGCGATGGCGCTGGGCGATGCGTTGGGGATTGATACGTCGGTGCTCGCCGGGATCATCAACAGCTCGACCGGGCGTTGCTGGAGTTCGGAGATGTACAACCCGTGGCCGGGGATTGTTGAAACGGCGCCGGCTTCGCGGGGGTACACCGGTGGGTTTGGTGCGGAATTAATGCTGAAGGATTTGGGCCTGGCGACGGAAGCAGCGCGTCAGGCACATCAGCCGGTGGTGCTTGGCGCGGTGGCGCAGCAGTTGTATCAGGCGATGAGTCAGCGTGGGGATGGCGGGAAAGATTTCTCGGCGATTATCAACAGCTACCGCAAACCGCAGTAACTTGGGTCAGCAATACTTTTGTGGCAAGTGAGACTTTGTGGTGAGGGGATTTATCCCCGATGGGTTGCGCAGCAGCCCCCTACAGTGTGTCAGGTAAACCGAGTGCTCAGGTTTTGCGACTGCTGCGCAGCCGATCGGGGATGAATCCCCTCGCCACAGGGATCTCTATTTCCATAGGGATCATTGGGTGGGTTTGAAAATTTGCAGTAGGTGTTGCCGGGAAATCACGTCGGGTGATTTCCCGGCTTTTTTGTGCCAAAAAAAGATCGCAGCCTGCGGCAGCTCCTACAGGAAACGTATCTCTGTAGGAGCTGCCGAAGGCTGCGATCTTTTGCTTTATCAGGCAAACACGAAATACTTACGCACCGTCTCAACCACTTCCCACGTGCCTTTCATCCCCGGCTCAATCACAAAGATGTCGCCAGCACGCAAGTGAATCGGCGCCATGCCGTCCGGGGTGATCACGCAGTAGCCTTCCTGGAAATGGCAGTATTCCCACTTCACGTATTCCACGCGCCACTTGCCCGGCGTGCAGATCCACGTGCCCATGATCTTGCTGCCGTCTTCGCTGGTGTAAGCGTTGAGGTTGACGGTGTGCGGGTCGCCTTCGAGTTTTTCCCATTTGCAGGCGTCGAGTACCGGCAGCGGGTGGGTGTCGCGCAGAACGGTGATAGGGGCGGTCGCGGTCATGGGAGCTCCGGGCAGAAGGAATTGAAGTCGCACCGTATAGCGCCCGGTCGCGGCTCAGTTGTCTGGGGTCGACATCGAGCTGCTCAGAAACGCGCGAACGTTCAGAGTTTTTCCAGTGGCTGAATCTGTTTGGATGAAGTCTGCCCCTTAGGGGAGAGTCAAGGCGTGTAGCAGGGCTTTGGCGTAACCCGGCAGGGCGGTGAAGTCCTTGGCGCAGAGCATCAAGGTGCGGCGCGCCCACGGTTCGTTGAGCGCAACGCTTTTGAAGCTGCGTGGCGCCGCGCGTTCGATGGCCGCCAGTGGCACGATGGCGAGCCCGGCGCCACGGCTGACCATGCGCATCACGCCGTCGAAACCGTCGGCGCGGATACGCACCTGCATGCGGGCGCCGCTGTGCAGGGCCTGTTCTTCGAGGTAGATCGCCAAAGCGCTGTTGGCGCTGAGTCCTACAAAATCGTGGTGTAACGCATCGCTGAAACTGACCTCGTCGGCGTCAGACAACGGGTGATCGAGGGGCAGAATCAGTACCAGTGGATCATCGCGAAAGGGTTGGGTTTGTAGGTCGCGGGTGTCTACGGCGTCGGAAACAATCCCGAGATCCGCTGCGCCTTGGCGCAAGGCGTGGGTGATGCGCGCGCTCGGCAATTCCTGCAAATCGATGTCGAGATTGGGGTGATTGCGCAGGAAATCGGCGAGCACTTCCGGCAGGTATTCGGTGATCGCCGTGGTGTTGCACAGCAGTCGCACCTGGCCTTTGACGCCTTGCGCGTAGTCGGCGAGATCCTGCTGCATACGTTCGGCTTGTTGCAGGAGGATGCGCGCGTGATGGGCGAGGGCTTTGCCGGCGGGGGTCGGGGTGACGCCACGGCGACCGCGTTCGAGGAAGTCGGCGCCGAGCGAGGCTTCCATGGCGCGGATTCTGGCGCTGGCGGCGGCGAGGGATAAATGGCTGCGCGCGGCGCCGGCGGTGATATTGCCGGTGTCGAGGATGTGCAGGTAGAGGCGCAGGTCGGTGAGGTCGAAGTGCATGTCGGCAGCCGGTTTTTGTGGTGTTTAGGCCGGCCCCATCGCGAGCAGGCTCACTCCTACAGGTTTTGTGTTCGCCACCGATCTAATGTAGGAGTGAGCCTGCTCGCGATGAGGCCAGAAGCTTCAAAAAAATTTAAGCCTCTTGCTCTGGAAGAGGCACCCTCAGTATATGGCAGATTTTCAGCCAACCCCGACTGGCGCACAGTACCGCCATGAACACACTCACAGACTTCTACCAACACCTGGGCCTGACCCTGTCCCTGCTGGTCATCGCCACCTTCATCCTCGCCGGCCTGATCAAAGGCATCATCGGCCTCGGCTTGCCCACGGTCGCCATGGGCCTGCTCGGTCTGGCTATGGCGCCATCGCAGGCAGCCGCGTTGTTGATCATCCCGGCTACCCTGACCAACCTCTGGCAACTGGCATTCGGCGGGCATTTAAAAGGCCTGATCAAACGCCTCTGGCCGATGCTGCTGATGATCTTCCTCGGCACCGCAATTGGCACGTTGTGGATCGGCATGGCCGGCGGACATTGGGTAGTGCGCGGACTCGGCGCGGCGCTGTTTCTGTATGCGTTGAGCGGATTGTTCCTGCCGACGCTGAGCGTAAACCCCCGCCACGAACCCTGGCTCGGCCCGGTCTGCGGTGTGATCACCGGCGTCATCACTTCAGCCACCGGCGTCTTCGTGATTCCGGCGGTGCCCTACCTGCAAGCACTGGGTTTGAACCGTGATGAACTGGTGCAAGCACTCGGCCTGTCCTTCACCGTCTCGACTCTGGCGCTGGCCGGCGGTTTGCTCTGGCGCGGCGCACTCGGCGGCGGTGAATTGAGCGCCTCGCTGCTGGCGCTGATCCCCGCCGTGCTGGGCATGTCGCTCGGCCAATGGCTGCGGCAACGCATCAGCGCCGTACTATTCAAACGGGTTTTCTTCATCGGTCTGGGCGCGCTCGGCGCCCACTTATTGATCAGCGGTTAGCCGACGCTTCGCTGAGCATGTCGATGGCGCGAATGTCGAAATCGCGTTCCAGATAGTCCATGCGCTCGGCGAAAAACGCCTTCATGTGCGGCAGACTCGAGTGCACATCCAGGTGTGCCTGGCTCTCCCAGATCTCGTAGAAGATAAACAGCGACGGATCTTCCTTGTCGCGCAGCATGTGGTACTCGATGCAGCCGGGCTCGGCGCGGCTCGGTTCAACATAAGCGCGGAACAGCGCTTCAAAGGCCTCGGCTTTTTCCGGGCGGGTCTTGGCGTGCAGGATAAAACCCTGGCGTTCACTCATCACAACGACTCCTCTAATACAGATGGCCGAGCATGCTATGGCAACAATCTGTGTTCGATTCGTGCTTTTTGGTCAAATGTATTTTGCGCAATCACGGCTTATTCCGCGCGAGGCAGATGGTTAATCTGCCGCCATTCCAGTTTCCCTTCTCCACCCAGCCGGAATGGCTGCGCCGAGGCTTTCTCATGAAAAAAGTATTGTTGTTGAATGGCGGTAAAAAATTCGCCCACTCTGACGGTCGTTACAACGCCACTCTGCACGAAGCGGCGCTGAGCGTGCTGGATCGCGGCGGGCTCGACGTCAAAACCACCTTCATCGACGAGGGCTACGACGTCGCTGAAGAAGTGGCGAAATTCCTCTGGGCCGACGTGATCATTTATCAGATGCCGGGCTGGTGGATGGGCGCGCCGTGGACGGTGAAAAAGTACCTCGACGAAGTCTTCACCGAAGGCCACGGCAGCCTCTACGCCAGCGATGGCCGCACCCGCTCCGACGCCTCGCAGAAGTACGGCAGCGGCGGGCTGATTCAGGGCAAGCAATACATGCTGTCGCTGACCTGGAACGCACCGCAACAAGCGTTTGATGACCCGACCGATTTCTTTGAGGCCAAAGGTGTTGATGCGGTGTACTTCCCGTTCCACAAGGCCAATGAGTTTCTGGGCATGGCCGCGTTGCCGACATTTTTGTGTGTGGATGTGATGAAGCGTCCGAACATCGAAGGCGATGTGGCGCGTTATGAGCAGCATCTGACCGAGGTGTTTGGCCTTAAGGCTTGAGTGGTTTAGGGCTACTATCGGTGGTAATAGCAAAAGATCGCAGCCTGCGGCAGCTCCTACAGAGTTCACATGTAGGAGCTGCCGAAGGCTGCGATCTTGGCGATCTCAAAGAGGACACCCGTGAAAGCCAGATCCGATGAGTTGCAGATTTTCGTCTGCGTGATCGAGTGCGGTTCCATCTCCGCCGCTGCCGAGCAGGTCGGGCAAACACCGTCGGCCGTCAGCCGCACGCTGTCGAAGCTGGAAGCCAAACTCGACACCACGCTGATCAACCGCACCACGCGGCGCATGGATCTGACCGAGGAGGGCAAGTACTTCTTCGAGCACGCCAAGCTGATTCTCGATCAGATGGATCAACTCGAAGAACGCCTGTCCTCACGCCAGCAAACTCCGTCCGGGCGTTTGCGCATCAACGCGGCGTCGCCGTTCATGCTCCACGCCGTCGTCCCCTACATCGACGAATTCCGCCAGCTCTATCCGGACATTCAGCTCGAGCTCAACAGCAATGACCTGATCATTGACCTGCTGGAACAAAGCACCGACATCGCCATCCGCATCGGCACCCTCGCCGATTCGACGCTGCACGCGCGTTCGCTCGGTTGCAGTCCGCTGCTGATCGTCGCCAGTCCTGCGTATCTGGAAAAACACGGCGCGCCGCAGCAAGTCGCTGATCTGAGCGAACACACTTTGCTCGGCTTCACTCAGAACGAAGGCCTCAACCAATGGCCGCTGCGCTATGTGCACGGCGATCGCTGGCCGATCACCCCGGCGATCAGCGCCTCCAGCGGCGAGACTGTGCGGCATCTGGCGCTGGAAGGGCAGGGCATCGCTTGCCTGTCGCATTTCATGACCATCGACGACATCCGTGCCGGCCGTTTGAAAGTCCTGCTCGGCGAATTCAACAGCGGTTATCGCCAGCCGATCAACGCGGTGTACTACCGTAACTCGCAACTGGCGCTGCGCATTCAGTGCTTCCTCGACTTTATCCAGAGCAAACTCGCCGCCTACGCCAGCGCCGATTTCAAGGGCTGATTCGTGACCTCTGCGCAAGAGTGAATTGGGCGGGAGCGGGTTTTTCCCCCGGGCTCACGGGCCGATACTCGTCCCATCACTTACTCACGCAGGGAGTTTCTCCATGAACGTATTCGTCACCGGCGCTGCCGGTTTTATCGGCGGCTCGATCGCTACCGGTCTGGTTCAGGCCGGGCACAACGTCACCGGCCTGGTGCGCAGCGCTGAACAGGCTGCTGAGCTGAAAGCACTCGGCATCACCCCGGTTATCGGCACACTCGACGACCAAGCACTGCTCGCCGAACAGGCCCGCGCCGCCGACGCCGTGATCAACGCCGCCAGCAGCGACCATCGCGGCGCGGTGGAAGCGTTGCTCGATGCTTTGCGCGATACCAACAAAGTGTTCCTGCACACCAGCGGTTCGAGCATCGTTGGCGATGCGTCGGGCGGCAAGTCCAGCGACGTCATCTACTACGAAGACAATCTGCCGGAGCCGACCGTCGATAAAGCCGCACGCGTGGCCATCGACAACTTGATCCTCGCAGCGGCGAAGGACGGCGTGAACTCCGCCGTCATCTGCAACACGCTGATCTACGGGCATAGCCTGGGCGTCAAACGTGACAGCGTGCAACTGCCGCGACTGCTCAAGCAGGCACGCAAGAGCGGCGTCGTTCGCCACGTCGGCACAGGCCAGAACATCTGGTCCAACGTACACATCGAAGACGTCGTCGCCCTGTACCTGCTGGCGCTGACCAAAAACGTTCCGGGCACTTTCTACTTTGTTGAAAGCGGCGAAGCGTCGTTCATCGACATGACCACCGCCATGGCCCAAGCGCTGAACCTGGGCCAACCGCAAGACTGGCCATTGAAAGACGCCGAAGCCGAATGGGGCTACGAAATGGCCAACTACGGCCTCGGCTCCAACAGCCGTGTGCGCGGCAAACATGCGCGCGAAATACTGGGCTGGACGCCGAAGCGCACGTCCGTGGTTGAATGGATTCGTAACGAAATGGTGTGAGTTCACGCAACACCGAGTGAAGCCATTCGCGAGCAAGCCCGCTCCCACAGTTTGACCGCATTCTCACTGAAGGAATGCACTCAAAACTGTGGGAGCGGGCTTGCTCGCGAAAGCGGTATCTCAGGCAACACAGATATTGAATGTGCAACCGCCATCGCCAGGCTGGCTCCCACAATTTGACCGCATTCTCACTGAAGAAATGCACTCAAAACTGTGAGAGCTGGCTTGCTCGCGAATGCGGTATCCCTGGCAACACAGATATTGAATGTGCAGCCGCCATCGCCAGCAGGCTGGCTCCTACAAGTTGACCGCGTTCTAACTGAAGGAATGCACTCAAACCGTGGGAGCGGGCTTGCTCGCGAATGCGGTATCCCTGGCAACACAGATATTGAATGTGCAACCGCCATCGCCAGCAGGCTGGCTCCTACAAGTTAACCGCGTTCTGACTGAAGGAATGCACTCAAACTGTAGGAGCAAAGCTTGCTCGCGAAAGCGCTGTGTCAGTCGACAGAAATGTTGGATGTGACATCGTCTTCGCGAGCAAGCTCGGCTCCTACAGGTCTTGTGTGGGCATGAAAATTCGCTGGGTGGATTTTCATTAATCACGACAAGACATATCTGTTAGCGACATCCCTTACCTCTCCACGAAAATTACTTTCATGTGGTTTGAAATCTCGATCTCGAAATGATTTATGAGTTTCACAACCCATTCGAACGTGACCCTTTCGAGGAGTACCGCATGACGCCTGACTTCGGCTATTGGCTGCTGGTTTATGCAGCCGTTGCCATCATTGCTCTGATCGTTCTGATCGCCCGTTACCGGCTCAATCCGTTCATTGTCATCACCTTGATTTCCATCGGCCTGGCGCTGGTGGCCGGGATGCCGGCCTCCGGGGTTGTCGGGGCGTATGAGGCCGGGGTGGGCAAGACGCTGGGGCATATTGCGCTGGTGGTCGCGCTGGGGACGATGCTTGGCAAGATGATGGCCGAGTCCGGCGGCGCCGAGCAGTTGGCGCGCACGTTGATCGATAAATTCGGCGAGAAGAACGCGCACTGGGCGATGGTCTGCATCGCGTTTCTGGTCGGTTTGCCGCTGTTCTTTGAGGTCGGTTTCGTCTTGCTGGTGCCGATTGCATTCACCGTGGCGCGCCGCGTGGGTGTGTCGATTCTGATGGTCGGTTTGCCGATGGTCGCCGGTCTGTCGGTGGTGCACGCGCTGGTGCCGCCGCACCCGGCGGCGATGCTGGCGGTGCAGGCCTATCAGGCGTCGGTCGGGCAGACCTTGCTCTACGCGATTGCCATCGGCATTCCGACGGCAATCATTGCCGGCCCGCTGTACGCCAAATTCATCGTGCCGCGCATTCACTTGCCGGCGGATAACCCGCTGGAAAGACAATTCCTCGACCGCGAACCGCGCGACAAACTGCCGGGTTTCGGCATCACCATGGCGACCATTCTGTTGCCGGTGGTGTTGATGCTGATCGGTGGCTGGGCCAACCTGATTTCCACGCCGGGCAGCGGTTTCAACCAGTTCCTGCTGTTCATCGGCAACTCGGTGATCGCGCTGTTGCTGGCGACGTTGCTGAGTTTCTGGACGCTGGGTATCGCTCAGGGTTTCAGCCGTGAATCGATCCTCAAGTTCACCAATGAATGCCTCGCGCCAACGGCCAGTATCACTTTGCTGGTCGGCGCGGGCGGCGGTTTGAACCGCATTCTGGTGGATGCCGGTGTGACCGATCAGATCGTCGGCCTCGCTCACGAATTCCACCTGTCGCCGCTGATCATGGGCTGGCTGTTTGCAGCGCTGATGCGCATCGCCACAGGCTCCGCGACCGTGGCCATGACCACCGCATCGGGCGTGGTCGCGCCGGTGGCCATTGGTCTGGGATATCCCCACCCTGAGCTGTTGGTGCTGGCGACCGGCGCCGGGTCGGTTATCTTTTCCCACGTCAACGACGGCGGCTTCTGGTTGATCAAGGAATACTTCAACATGACGGTCGCCCAGACTTTCAAGACCTGGACTGTATTGGAGACCCTGATTTCGGTGGTCGCTTTTGCAATGACCCTCGGTCTTTCTTACCTGCTGTAACCGGAGCCAGCCGTCATGGACATCCTTTATCAGATCCGCGCCCGTCAGGATTCCTTCAGCGCCGGCGAAGGCCGTATCGCCCGGCTGATGCTCGACGACGTCGGTTTCGCCGCGAGTGCCAGCCTCGAAGACCTCGCGCAACGCGCCGAAGTCAGCACCGCCACGCTGTCGCGGTTTGCGCGCACGGTTGGCTGTCGTGACCTGCGTGATCTGCGTCTGCAACTGGCCCAGGCCAGCGGGGTTGGCAGCCGTTTTCTCGACCCTGCCGGTACGCCCGATCAGTCAGCGTTTTACGGGCAAATCGTCGGCGATATCGAAACCACCTTGCGTCAGCATCTGGCCGGTTTCGATGAATCACGCTTCGCCGATGCGGTGAGATTGCTCGGCCAGGCACGGATGATCCACGCCTTCGGCATGGGCGGTTGTTCGACCCTGTGCAGCGATGAATTGCAGGTGCGGCTGGTGCGCCTCGGCTACCCGGTTGCGGTGTGTCATGACGCGGTGATGATGCGCGTCACCGCCGCCAGCCTCAACGCCGAACAAGTGGTCATCGTCTGCTCGCTGACCGGCATCACCCCGGAGCTGCTCGAGACCGTCGAACTGGCACGCAACTACGGCGCACGCATTCTCGCCATCACCCGCGCCGACTCGCCGCTGGCCGAATTGGCCGACGTCGTGCTGCCGCTGCAGAGTGCGGAAACCTCGTTCATTTTCAAACCGACGGCGGCGCGCTACGGCATGCTGCTCGCCATCGACGTGCTCGCCACCGAGCTGGCGCTGGCCAATCCTGAAGACAATCAAGAACGTCTGCGGCGGATCAAACTGGCCCTCGACGAATACCGTGGCGGCGACGATCACCTGCCGCTGGGAGACTGACATGTTGTACGACACCCTGATTCGCAATGCCCTGATCATCGACGGCAGCAACACGCCCGGCTACCAGGCCGACGTGGCCATCCGCGATGGCCGTATCGAGCGCATCGGCGATTTGTCCGAGGCCACGGCGACCGAAGAAATCGACGCCGCTGGCCGCGTGCTGGCGCCGGGGTTTATCGACGTGCACACCCATGACGACACGGTGGTGATTCGTCAGCCAGAGATGCTGCCAAAACTCAGCCAAGGCGTGACCACGGTGATTGTCGGCAACTGCGGGATCAGCGCCTCACCGGTGAGTTTGAAGGGCAATCCACCGGATCCGATGAACCTGCTCGGTACTGCGGCGGCGTTTGTTTATCCACGTTTTAGCGATTACCGCGCGGCGGTTGAAGCGGCGAATACCACACTGAACGTCGCCGCATTGATCGGACACACGGCGCTGCGCAGTAATCATCTGGATGACCTGATGCGCACTGCGACACCCGAAGAAATCGCCGCGATGCGCGAGCAATTGCGTGAAAGCCTTGAGGACGGTGCGTTGGGTTTATCCACAGGTCTGGCCTACGCCAGCGCTTACAACGCGTCCACCGATGAAGTGATGCAACTGACCGAAGAACTGACGTCATTCGGCGCGGTGTACACCACCCATTTGCGCAGCGAATTCGCCCCGGTTCTGGAGGCGATGGATGAGGCGTTTCAGATCGGTCGTCACGCCAAATCGCCGGTGATTATTTCCCACCTCAAATGTGCCGGCGTGGGTAACTGGGGGCGCAGCCCTGAGCTCCTCGCTTCATTGGAAGAGGCCGCGAAAACCCATCCGGTTGGCTGCGATTGCTATCCGTATGCGGCGAGTTCTTCGACGCTGGATTTGAAGCAGGTCACCGATGCGCATCGCATCACCATCACCTGGTCGACGCCGCACCCGGAAGTCAGCGGCCGCGATCTGATCGACATCGCTGCGGAATGGAATCTGCCGCTGCTTGATGCCGCGAAACGCTTGCAACCGGCGGGGGCTGTTTACTACGGCATGGACGAGGCGGATGTACGAAGAATCCTCGCGCATCCGTTGTCGATGGTCGGTTCCGACGGACTGCCGGAAGATCCGTTCCCGCATCCGCGTTTGTGGGGCGCGTTCCCACGGGTGTTGGGCCATTTCAGTCGCGACGTCGGCCTGTTTCCGCTGCACACCGCCGTACACAAGATGACCGGTTTGTCGGCGGCACGGTTTGGTTTGAAGGAGCGCGGCGAGATTCGTGAAGGGTATTGGGCGGATCTGGTGTTGTTCGATCCGGCGACGGTGCGTGATGTCGCGGATTTCAACGATCCGCAAAGAGCGGCGCAGGGCATTGACGGGGTTTGGGTTAATGGCGTGTTGAGTTACCACGACGGGCAGGCAAATGGGCGCAGGGAAGGGCGGTTTCTGGCGCGCGAAGGTGATTTACGCAAAGGATTTCATCAGTCGAAATCCCCCCTGTAGGAGCTGCCGAAGGCTGCGATCTTTTGATCTACGTCTCATAGTGGCAATCTGAGATTAAAGAAAGCCATCAACAAGCCGAATTCCTGACATCCACCCCGTCTACACTGTGGGGCCAACCAGTCAGGGAGCACCCCATGAGCTTCGGCAAAACCACCCCGATCCTGCGGATCTTCGATGAAGCCAAAGCGGTAGAGTTTTACGTCGACTTTCTCGGATTCAAGATCGACTGGCAGCATCGCTTTGAAGCGAACTTCCCGCTGTACCTGCAGGTGTCGCGTGGCGAGTGTGTGCTGCATTTGTCCGAGCACCATGGCGACGCGAGCCCGGGTTCGGCGCTGCGTATCGAGACGGATGAGCTGGAGGCGTTTCAGCAGCAATTGATCGCCAAGGACTACAAGTTCTCGCACCCGCAGATTCAGGCGATGCCGTGGGGGAGTCAGGACATGACGATTGCCGATCCGTTTGGCAATCGGTTGGTGTTTACCAACGCAATCAGCCTTTGAGGTGAATCAGGCTAAAAGCCCCTCACCCTAGCCCTCCCGAAACGTCGGACCGCCCGGAGGGAGAGGGGACCGATCCGGGGATGCTTGAGAGATACACCGACCTGAACCAGCTCGGTCGAATCCATAATCGACTCGGTCATTCAGGTCGATGTATAGCGCCAGACACCTCGGTCGGCCCCCTCTCCCTCGGGAGAGGGCTGGGGTGAGGGGAACATGGCACACCGCAAAAAGAAGCCCGCCATCCAACCCTTCCTGTTGGGCCGCGGGCTCTTGCGTTACTCGGTCGGCACTAACTGATCCAGCACGCGATTGACCGCCATTTCCGCCACCATCACCACTTGCGCAATGCCCTGCAAAGTCTTGCGATGGGTGCCTTCAACCTGCGCGGCGTGGTTGTTGAGCATGACAGTGGCCGAGCCAAGGGTTTCGCTGGCGTCGGTCAGCAGGGATTCGGTGTTTGCTGCGGGGTTGGCCATGTACAGCGTGTTAGGCGAATAGGGCGTGGCCATGAGGTCGGCGTTCGTCGGACCGAGGTAGTGGTCGAGCGCGCGCTCGGCGGCTTCGTGGAATTTTCTGGAGTCGGGGGATTCATAGGGGGATGCCGGGTCGGTGGCCGGCGGGTTTGGCGTTATCTTGAACATAGCTGTGTTCCCTTTGTTGAGCGGCAACCCTTTGGCTACTAAACGAAAGGGTGGCAGCTGTACGCAGGTTAGTAGACCGGGGAACTCAGCTAAGCCGGCGCGCCGAAGCGCCCTGCGTACAGCCACCATCAAGCTCAGGTATGCAAGCACCTGTGATGAATGTACGACCAGCCGAGTTACCACCGGGCTACTAAACCCGATCACTGGAAATCAGTGACGCAATCAAGTTACGCAGCATGCTCAGGGCGCACAAGCCGGCGGATTCTGGCGTAGGCGTAGGTTATGGCGCAAGGATTTGTGGGCTGTTTCGCGTAACGCCTGGTGTCCTTAAACATCATTATCGAAAGTGTTTATTGCGTTGTGGTGAGAGGCCTCATCGCGAGCAGGCTCACTCCTACAATTGATCTTCAGTGAACGCAGATTCTGTGTCCGACACGGCCCCCTGTAGGAGTGAGCCTGCTCGCGATGACGCCGGCTCATTCACCCCCGATGCATCTGCCGAAACTCCCCCGGCGGCATCCCGCGCCGGCTCTTGAATGTGCGGTGAAACGACCTCGGTTCGGTAAACCCCAGATACTGCGCAATATCCTGAATCGGCAACGTACTGTTGAGCAAATAATGCTCCGCCAACTCCTGGCGCAAATCATCCAGAATCTGCTGATACGACGTCCCCGCCTGATGTAACTGGCGCTGTAACGTACGCACCGACACCGCAAGATGTTCTGCAACCTGTTCCTTGCGCGGCAGTCCTTCCTTAAGCAACTGCCGCAGAATGTTCTTCACCTGCTGCTCCAGCGAAGCGTCCTCCAGCGTTGCCATCAACCCCAGCGCATGTTCCTCCAGCGTGCGCAGTAACTGCGCATCGGCCTGACGCAGCGGCAACTGCAAATATGCCAGCGGCACAACCAGCGCCGAATACGGCTGATCAAACAGCACCGGGCAATCGAAAAACGCCTCGTACTGCGCAGGCGTCGCCTCGGCCGGGCATGAATGTTCGAGCCAGACTGCGGCCGGCGACATCTGCGTATCGGCGATCCAACGTGCATATTGCAGCCAGGAACCGAGCACGTTTTCCACCAGATGCCGGCGAATCCGTGGGCGCTGATAACGGCACGTCCAGATCAAATGCACGTGGCCATCCAGCACCTCGGCGCGACTCACGCCCATGTCGCCGACCAGTTTTTCGAACGGCATGATCCGGCTCATCGCATCGCCCAACGTCGCGCAGTTCATGGTGATGTAACCGAGCACACTCCACGAATTGGGCAGGACGAAATTCGCCGCGTTGAGCCCGAACAACGGATCCCCAGAGTGCTCGCAGAAATAATCCAGCAGCCGCTCATGTGCCTCACCGGGCAAACGCAGGGTGTTGTCGCTCAACTGCTGCGCCTGCAAACCCGCCGCCGCCAACGCCGGTTCGACGGCCATGCCCAGTTGTTCGGCGTGGCGCAGGTATTTGAGCAGGGGCGGAACTGAGGTGAAGCCGAGCGATTGCATGATCCCTTCCTTTGATCGACGGCCGCGCGGGCGGATGAATGCCTGAAAGGTAATTTGAAACCACGACTAAAGTAAATGGCTGACGCTTGCGCGACGTTTGACTCAATTGGCTACACGAACTGGCCGGATGCGACCGTGACACTTTGCGGCCGCTGGCTAGTATGGGGGCCTGAAATATCACTGATCTGACGGCAAAAAAAGGACACACGCATGCGACGCTGGAACGGCTGGGGAGATGCAACCACGGTGGTCGAGCTGCCGGCCCGGGGCGCGGAGTTTCTTCATGAGCGACTGGGCGAGGGGCGCGCGCTGCCCGATGCCACGCTTGAAGCCGCATTGGCGCGTGTGCCGGCCTCGCGGTTGTCGGCGCACACTTTGTACAGTATCGATGCTCATGATCGTTTGTTGCATGCGCGGGGCCAGAGCCTGCCGGACTGGCTGGCGTTGCGCGAAGGTGCGCTGGGCAATTATCCCGATGCGGTGGCGTTTCCCGAGACCGCTGAACATATTCGCCAATTGCTGGCGCTCGCCCACGAACAGGACTTGTGCCTGATCCCGTATGGCGGCGGCACCTCGGTGGCCGGGCACATCAATCCGCCGGATTCTGCGCGGCCAGTGGTGACGGTGTCACTGGCGCGGATGAATCGCCTGATCGATCTCGATGAACAGAGCCTGCTGGCGACGTTCGGCCCCGGTGCGAGCGGGCCGCAGGTGGAAAGTCAGTTGCGTGCGCGGGGCTACACGTTGGGGCATTTTCCACAGTCGTGGGAGTTGTCGACGTTGGGTGGTTGGGTTGCCAGTCGTTCGAGCGGTCAGCAGTCGTTGCGCTATGGCCGGATCGAGCAATTGTTTGCGGGCGGAACCTTGGAAACCTTTGCGGGGCCTTTGGAAATTCCAACTTTCCCTGCTTCGGCCTCCGGACCCGATTTGCGCGAAGTGGTGCTCGGTTGCGAGGGCCGTTTCGGGATCATTTCCGAGGTCAAAGTGCGGGTCAGCGCGTTGCCGGCGGATGAGCGTTTCTACGGTGTATTTCTGCCCTCTTGGACCAAGGCCCTGCAAGCCATCCGCCAATTGGCCCAGGCACGCGTACCGCTGTCGATGCTGCGCCTGTCCAATGCGGTAGAAACCGAAACGCAACTGGCGCTGGCCGGTCATCCGCAACAAATCGTCTGGCTGGAAAAGTATCTGAAGCTAAGGGGGGCAGCAGAGGGCAAATGCCTGCTGACCTTCGGCGTCACCGGCAATCGACGACAAAACGCATTGTCGCTGACACAGGCGCGGCAACATCTGAAGGCGTTCGGTGGCGTGTTCACCGGCACTTTGCTCGGCAAGAAATGGGCGCAGAACCGCTTCCGTTTCCCCTACCTGCGCGAGAACCTGTGGAACGCCGGTTACGTCGTCGACACCCTCGAAACCGCCACCGACTGGAGCAACGTCGACAACCTGCTCAACCTCATCGAAATCAGCCTGCGCGAGGCCTTGGCCGCCGAGGGCGAGCGGGTGCATGTGTTCACTCACCTGTCCCACGTTTACGGTGAAGGCTCGAGCATCTACACCACCTACGTGTTTCGCCCGGCGGCGGATTACCCCGCGACGCTGGCGCGCTGGCAGGCGCTCAAACACGCGGCCAGCCAGACCATTGTCGACAACCACGGCACCATCAGCCATCAGCACGGCGTCGGCAAAGATCACGCGCCGTACCTGTTGCGCGAGAAGGGCGCACTGGCGATGGATACCTTACAGGCGCTGAGCAAACACTTCGATCCGGCCGGGCGCCTCAACCCCGGCACGCTGTTGCCGGAGTGACGGCCATGAGTCAGGACTGGAACGCCGCATGGCGCCAGCAGACTCTGCCAACACTGGCGGATGAAACCTGGGATCTGATCGTCATCGGCGGCGGCATCAGCGGCGCCGGAATCCTGCGTGAAGCGGCACGCCGAGGCTGGCGCTGCCTGTTGCTGGAACAGCGCGATTTTGCCTGGGGCACGTCCAGTCGATCGTCGAAAATGGTCCATGGCGGTTTGCGTTACATCGCCAAGGGCCAGTGGCGTCTGACCCGCGATTCGGTGCGCGAGCGTCAGCGCTTGCTCGACGAAGCGCCGGGGCTGGTCGAGCCGATGAGTTTCATGATGCCGCACTATCGCGGCGGCTTTCCCGGGCCTCGGGTGTTGGGTGGTTTGTTGAGTGTCTACGATGCTTTGGCCGGACGGCGCAGCCACCGTTTTCATGATGCACAACAGCTTCGATATCTGGCGCCGGGCGTGAAGGAAAGTGACTTGCTCGGTGGCACCAGTTTTGTCGATGCGCTGACCGACGATGCACGGCTGGTGATGCGCGTGTTGAGCGAGGCACGAGCGGATGGCGCGGTCGTGGTCAATGGCGTTCGCGTCGAGCATTTGCTGCGAGAAAACGGGCGAGTGTGCGGCGTTCAGATCGAAGACTGCGAGGCCGGGGCGACCCTGCAATTGCGTTGTGGCGTGCTTGCTGTGGCCACCGGTGCATGGGCTGAGCGCTTGCGGCCGACTGAGGCACCACGGCAATTGCGGCCGTTGCGTGGCAGTCATTTATTGCTGCCGGGTTGGCGTTTGCCGGTGGCGCAGGCGTTTACGTTTTTGCATGAACGCGACCGCCGTCCGGTGTTCGTTTTTCCGTGGGAGGGCGCGACGGTGGTCGGCACCACGGATCTCGATCATCGCGAAGATCTGGATCACAGCGCGAGCATCAGCGGCGAAGAACTCGACTATCTGCTGGCTGCCTGCACACAGCAATTCCCCGGCGCAGAAGTGACGGCCAATGACGTGCTATCGACCTGGTCGGGCGTACGTCCGGTGGTTGGGAGTACGGCGGGCAATAATCAAAACCAACCGTCGAACGAAACCCGTGAACATGTGCTGTGGCAGGAGCCCGGTTGCGTGACCCTGGCCGGCGGCAAACTGACTACGTTCCGCCCGCAAGCCATCGAAGTGCTCAAGGCCTGCGCGGACATGCTCGAACGTCCCTTCGTCGATGACGCCGCGCCGGTGTTTGCCGCCGTACCTGCGCTGGCGATTGCAGCATTGAGCAGTCAGCAGTGGCGACGACTGGCCGGACGGCATGGCCGAAACCTGCCGAGGCTGGCGCAACTGATCAACGATATCGGCCACGAAACGGTCGGCGCCACGGACACCTTGTGGGCGGAACTGGCCTTCGCTTGCGAAGCGGAAATGGTTCTGCACCTCGACGATCTGCTGTTGCGCCGCACGCGTCTCGGCCTTTTGCTGCCTCACGGTGGCGAAGATTATTTCGCCGCCATCCGCCAAATCTGCCAGCCACGACTCGGTTGGAGCGACGCATACTGGCAGCAGGAAATTCAGCGTTATCGTGCGTTGTGGCAACGCCATCACGGTCTGCCGGATGCCACGCCTTGATGCCCCTTGAAGAGAGCTCCATGGATAACCACCCGAACAAGCGTTACCTGCTGGCGATCGACAACGGCACCCAGAGCGTGCGCGCGCTGCTCTTCGATCTGCAGGGCAATCTGCTCGGCAAAGGCAAGGTCGAACTGCAGGCGTACTACTCGACGCAACCGGGTTGGGCCGAGCAGGATCCGGAGTATTACTGGGCGAAACTCGGCGAGGCGTGTCAGCAAGTCTGGGCGCAAACCGGCATTGATCGTTCGCAGATTGCTGGCGTTTCCCTGACCACCCAGCGCGGCACGGTTATCAACGTTGATGCCGAAGGCAAACCGCTGCGCCCGGCGATTTTGTGGCTTGATCAGCGCCAGAGTGAAGTCGAGGGCGGGATCAAAGGGCCGTGGGGCTGGTTGTTCAAACTGGTCGGCGCGCAAGGCACGGTGGATTATTTTCGTGCCCAGGCTGAGGCGAACTGGATTGCGCAGCATCAGCCAGAGGTGTGGGCGGCGACCGACAAGTTTCTGTTGCTGTCCGGGTTTCTCACTCATCGACTGTGCGGGCGTTTTGTCGACTCGGTGGGTTGCTGCGTTGGCTATCTGCCGTTCGATTTCAAACGGCTGAAATGGGCCGCGCCGAGTGACTGGAAATGGCAGGCGCTGGCGGTGCGTCCCGAGCAATTGCCGACCCTGCACAAACCCGGTGAAACCCTCGGCTACATCACTGCTGAAGCGGCTCGCCACACCGGCATTCCCGAAGGCTTGCCGCTGATTGCGGCGGGCGCCGACAAGGCTTGCGAAGTGGTCGGTGCCGGCGTGGTCGATGCGGGCACGGTGTGCCTGTCCTACGGCACCACGGCGACGATCACCAGCACCCGTTCGCGCTATCTGGAAATCGTCCCGTTGATTCCGCCGTACCCGTCGGCGGTGCCCGATCAGTTCAACTGCGAGGTGATGATTTATCGCGGTTACTGGATGGTCAGCTGGTTCAAAAACGAGTTCGGCTTGCGCGAGATGCAGCAGGCCAAAGAGCAGGGCATCGAGCCGGAGCAATTGTTCGATGCGCTGGTCGATGCGGTGCCACCGGGCTCGATGGGTTTGATGCTGCAACCGTACTGGTCGCCGGGGATTCGTGAGCCGGGCGTGGAAGCGAAGGGCGCGATGATCGGCTTCGGCGATGTGCACACCCGCGCGCATATTTACCGGGCGATTCTTGAGGGGCTGGCGTATGCGTTGCGCCAAGGCATGGAGAACATCGAGCGGCGTTCGAAGGTGTCGATAAAGCGCCTGCGCGTGGCCGGTGGCGGTTCGCAGAGCGATGCGGCGATGCAGCTTACGGCGAATATTTTCGGGCTGCCGGCGGAGCGACCGCATGTGTACGAAGCATCTGGCTTGGGGGCGGCGATCTGCTGTGCGGTGGGGCTCGGATTGCACGCAGATTTCCCAACTGCAATCGCCGCGATGACCCGCGTCGGCGCGGTCTTCACCCCACAACCCGAGGCGCAGAAAATTTACGAGCAACTGTACAAAGAGGTTTACCTGCGCATGTACCGCCAGCTCAAACCGCTCTACCAAAGCATCCGCAAAATCACCGGCTACCCCGCCTAAAAGCACACCACAATTCCCCCTGTAGGAGCTGCCGAAGGCTGCGATCTTTTGATCTTGTTTTTTAAGATCAACATCAAAAGATCGCAGCCTTCGGCAGCTCCTACAGGGATCGTATCGTCACCTGAAATGGCGTACCGCCAGCTCAAACCGCTGTACCAAAGCATCCGCAAAATCACCGGCTACCCCGCCTAAAAAGCACACCACAATTCCCCCTGTAGGAGCTGCCGAAGGCTGCGATCTTTTGATCTTTTTTTTAAGATCAACATCAAAAGATCGCAGCCTTCGGCAGCTCCTACAGGGATCGTATCGTCACCTGAAATGGCGTACCGCCAACTCACACCGCTGTACCAAAGCATCCGCAAAATCACCGGCTACCCCGCCTGAAAAGCACACCACAATTCACCCTGTAGGAGTGAGCCTGCTCGCGATAGCGGAGTGTCAGCCAGCGAATGTTTGACTGACACACCGCTATCGCGAGCAGGCTCACTCCTACATGGAATTTATGGTGCTCCATTGATTGTGCAAATGGCGCCATCGGAGACTTTTTCTGGTGAGATCGGACAGTGTCAGCGGCGGGGGCGGTTGTTAGGCTCATTCCCCACGGCACCTCCAATAAGAACCCGGCAATGAAGCTGACATTCCTCCTGTTGCTGCTTTGTGCAACGGCCCCAAGTGCTTGGGGCTGGTCGAACCATACGGTGGGCAGCTACCTGGCGTTGCAGGATCTGCCGGGGTTGCGCGATGCGCCACTGGTGGAAGTCGAGCCGCTGGAAAACTTCCTCACGCAGCAATACCAAGCCGTCAGCGCATTGCTGGAGCAGCAGGAAACCTTCGCCCGCGAACACTTCGCTCAATACCCGCCACGCCCCGATGCGCTGAAATTACCGGCCACGCCGAGTGACAATCTGCGCCACGACTTTTTCACCGCGATGCGCATCAACCCGCAGATTCATCTTGCGATGGTCATCCAGCCATTACCCGGCAAAGACCTGCCCGAACGCGAGCATCTGCAAGCCAATCAAGTCATGGTCGAACAAACCCTGTCACCGTGGAATCGCCAGCGCTTTATCGTCGTCGCCAACCACGAAAAAGTCGCGCCACTCGCGGTGCTCGCCAGCGCCGCCGACGAGCCGGATTACGGCCACGACATCAACCTGTTCAGCGACAACCCCGGCGACGCTGGCGCGCGCTACGGTTTCGGCCCGCAACCCTTTGGTGACGAGCGTTTCCAGTACAGCTCGCAAGCGCCGTTCCACATGGGCTTCTTCCACGAAAGCCCGGTGGTCTATGCCGCTGCCGGATTCCTCGAACGCAGTTGGCCGGACTGGCGCGCGTATCAATACATGGGCCTGGCGCGACTGGCATTTGCCAGCGGCCATCCGTATTGGGGTTATCGCTTTCTCGGCTGGGGCCTGCACCACGTTCAGGATCTGACTCAGCCGTATCACGCCAAGCCATTGCCGGGCGTCGACCTCGCCAGTCTTCTGCTGCTGGAAGGCAAGGCGCTGGCCGGTTTCGCCGCCGACAAACAGGCCTCCATCGAACGCGTTGCGACCCGGCACATGGAAGTGGAGAAGTATCAATCCACCTGGCTGCGGCGTTTGCTGCGTGCCGGCAATCCGCATCCGATGCTCGACGCTTACACCGATGTCGCGCAAGACAAAAGCTATCCGCCGTACTCGGTCGACTACCTGCGCGAAGTGGTCAGCGCTGAGTCGGTCGACGACTCCGCCGCCTTCGACGAAGCGATCGGGCAGTGGCTGGAAACGGCGCCAGCGACCAGCGATTTCAGCAGCGGTAATCAGCTGCAACGCGAAGATTTCGACCATCCGGTACTCAATCAACAGCTGTTCAAACTGCTCGGCCATTTTGGCGCGCACAGCCGGATCTACGTCAGCGCGGGATTGGCGCCCTAGCCACCGCGACAGGACAAAAAACAATAAAAAAACAGGGAAGGAGGAACACATGATCAGCACTCGATTGCGCCTGACGGGCGCGGTGCTCCCCGGTGTCGGCCTGGCAGGGCTGCTGCAACTGTGCGCAGTCGATGCGGCGCACGCGGTGGAGTTCAGCTTCATGGACAAACAGGTTACCGGTTCGATCGACACGACCTTGTCGTACGGTCGTATGTGGCGGGTGCAGGGCCGCGACAAATCCAACGATGACGTCAACACCAACGACGGCAATCGCAACTTCGACACCGGGCTGGTTTCCGAGGTGTACAAGATCACTTCCGAGCTTGAAGCCAACTATCAGAACTACGGTTTGTTCATGCGCGGCACGGGGTTTTATGACACGCAGCTGATGGACAAGCGCAACAACTACTACGACAACAACAGCCCCTCGCAACCGAGCCAGAGCTACCCGCAGGACGACCGTTTCACCAGCCAGACCCGCGATATTGCCGGCAGCCGCATCGAGATGCTCGACGCGTATGTGCACGGCAGTTGGGACGTCGCGCAGATGCCGGTGACCGCCCGAGTCGGTCGACAAGTGTTCAACTGGGGCGAGGGGATTTTCTATCGCGGCGGGATCAACACCACCAACCCGGTGGACGCGGCCAAGTACCGACTGCCCGGTGCAGAAGTGAAGGAAGTGTTGGTGCCGGTGGAGGCGCTGAGCTTCAACGTCGGCCTCACCGATTCGCTGACCATGGAGAGTTTCTACCAGACCAACTGGAAAGAAACCCGCATCGATCCGGTCGGCACTTTCTACTCGCAAACCGACCTGTTCGCCGATGGCGGCAACACCGGTTACAACAACTTCAGCGGCACCGCGCTCGACACGCCGGTGCCGGGGTTTGGCAACGTGATCGGCTTGTACAGTGCACTGGGTAACAACCCGTTGCTGAGTTCAGCCCTGCAAACCACCGGGCTGTACGCCAACGGTGTGACGCCTGCGTACGGCAACACGTTGAAAGTGGCGTCGATCGGCAAGGACTACAACGCGCGCAACGACGAGCAGTTTGGTTTCGCTTTCCGCTACATCGCCGAGCAGCTCAACAGCACCGAGTTCGGGTTGTACATGGTCAACTACCACGCTAAGGAACCGACCATCGCGGCGGATCTGGGCGGGTACAAGGGCATCGACATGGATGCGCTGACCAATCTGTTGTCCGGCGTCGCAGGCGATCAGGCCGGGGCGCTTGCCGGTGGTCTGGCCACGGCCGATGTGATGGGCAACATTCAGGCGCATCGTCGTTACGCCGAAGACATCCGCATGTACGGCTTCAGCTTCAACACCACGCTGGGCGAGGCCTCGGTGTTTGGTGAAATCGCTTATCGGCCGAACCTGCCGATCGGCGTCGCGGCCACCAACGATTTGATCGGCGACCTGGCCAACGGTGCGGCGGTGGCGGTGACGGGCCGGTCGATCAACGTCGGCGGGCAGATGGTCAATCTCAACAGCGAGATTAACAACGCCGAGCGCGTCGAAGCGTTCAACACCTCGCTGGGCACCATCTACAACTTCGGTCCGACGGCCTCGTTCGACTCGCTGTTCGGCATCTTCGAACTGGCATCAGAACACCTGCGTGGCAGCAATCTGCAATACACCGCTTATGACGGCAGCACGCGTTATTACGCGGGGACCGGTAACTATTCCTATGTGTCCGGTGGTGATCGCGATGATCAGGTCAACCGTGATTCCTACAGCTACACGGCGATGCTCAACGGCACGTGGAACGACGTTTACGCCGGGGTCAACGTCTCGCCTTACATCGTTTACAAGGACGACTTCCAGGGCAACAGCTACCAGGCCGGCAACACCATCGAAGGTCGCAAGGCCTACACGCTGGGGATCAAGGCCAACTATCAGAACAAGCTCGAAGCCGAACTGCAATACACCGAGTTCTACGGCGGCGGACAAAACAACGGCATCCGCGACCGCGACAACGTCGGGTTCAACCTCAAGTATTTCCTTTGATACCCAGAATACCGACGCACCCCTTGTAGGAGTGAGCCTGCTCGCGATGGCGGACTTTCAGTCGCAGTAGTTTTGCCTGATACACCGCCATCGCGAGCAGGCTCACTCCTACAGGTGGCTCCGGTGATTTGCAGACCTCACTCCCATTTCGGAGATTGATCATGTTTCACACTTCACGATTGACCAAGACCACGCTGGCGCTTGTCATGAGCCTGGCCGCCAGCACCGCCCTGGCGGCCATCACCCCGCAACAAGCCGAACAACTGAAAACCACCCTGACCCCCATGGGCGCCGAGCGGGCCGGCAACGCCGCCGGCACCATCCCGGCCTGGACGGGCGGCATCACCCAAGCGCCGGCCGGCTACAAACCGGGTCAGCATCACCCTGATCCGTACGCGGCGGACAAACCGCTGTTCACCATCACCAAAGCCAATCTCGACCAATACAAAGCCCACCTCAGCCCCGGCCAGATCGCGCTGTTCAATAGCTATCCCGACACCTTTCAGATGCCGATCTACCCGTCCCGTCGCTCCGGCTCGGCGCCGCAGTGGCTGTACGACAACACCTTGAAAAACGCGACCTCGGCGAAACTGCTCGAAGGCGGCAGCGGTTTCTCCGATGCCTACGGCGGTGTACCGTTTCCAGTGCCGAAGGACGGCGTCGAAGTGCTGTGGAACCACATCACCCGCTATCGCGGCATCTACGTTGTGCGCCGCGCTTCCGAAGCGCCGGTACAGCGCAACGGCAGCTTTGCGCTGGTAACGTCGCAACAGGAAGCGCTGTTCAACTACTACCGCCCGAACGGCCAGTTCGCCGATCTGAAAAACATCCTGTTCTACTACCTCGCCTTCGTAAAAAGCCCGGCGCGACTGGCCGGTGGTGCAGCCCTCGTTCACGAAACCCTCGACCAGCTCAAAGATCCGCGCCAGGCCTGGGTCTACGACGCCGGCCAACGCCGCGTACGCCGCGCGCCAAATCTCGCGTACGACACGCCGATCTCATCCTCCGATGGCCTGCGCACCGCTGACGACACCGACCTGTTCAACGGCTCGCCGGATCGCTACGAGTGGAAGCTCAAGGGCAAACAGGAAATCTACATTCCCTACAACAACTACAAAGTCTCCAGCCCCGACGTGAAGTACGCGCAACTGCTCACCCCGGGCCACCTCAACCCGCAATACACCCGCTACGAACTGCATCGGGTCTGGGTGGTGGAAGGCAACCTGAAACCAGGTTCGCGACACATCTATTCCAAACGCGTGCTGTTCCTCGATGAAGACAGTTGGGGTGCCGCGCTGGTCGATCAATACGACGGGCGAGGGGAGCTGTGGCGCGTGTCGATGGCCTACTTGAAAAACTTCTACGACCTGCCCACCACGTGGAGTGCGCTGGACGTTTTCCATGATTTGCAGGCCCGTCGTTACTACGTGCAGAACCTCGACAACGAAGAAGCCGAGACCGTGGATTTCGCCCAGCCGGTGCCCGAGGATGCGTACTTTATGCCGTCGGCGTTGCGCCAGCGTGGGACGCGCTGAGGATTCATTAACTCGCGATCGAACAGGATTTCTGTAGGAGCTGCCGAAGGCTGCGATCTTTTGATCTGGCTTCTGATGGTTCAAAAGCGAAGATCAACAGATCGCAGCCTGCGGCAGCTCCTACGGGTACCGGGGTTTTTTCGGGATATCGAGGTGGCAGGTCTGACGCTTTCGCGAGCAGGCTCACTCCTACAGGGGATTGGCGTCGTTCACATAATCTGTGATCAACACCATACCTGTAGGAGTGAGCCTGCTCGCGATTCGGTTACAGCGTCAGCGCTAAATCAGGATCAAACGCGGAAGTGGCTAACCATCTGCTGCAGCTGACCACCCAGGCGCGCCAGCTCAACACTCGACGCCGCGGTTTCATCACTCGCCGCTGCGGTTTGTTCCGAGACGTCGCGCACGTTGATGATGCTGCGGCTGATCTCTTCCGCCACTGCGCTCTGCTGTTCAGCCGCCGCCGCGATCTGCTGGTTCATCGACTGAATATTCGACACCGTGCGGGTGATGCTTTCCAGTGACAGGCCGGCCTTGCGGGTCAGCGCGACGCTGCTGTCGGTCAGTGCGCGGCTGTTGTTCATCACCGCCGAAACCTGCTGGGTGCCGTTCTGCAGACCGGCGACCAGGCCTTCGATTTCTTCGGTGGATTTCTGTGTGCGCTGGGCCAGGCCACGCACTTCGTCGGCAACCACGGCAAATCCACGACCGGCTTCACCGGCACGTGCCGCTTCAATCGCAGCGTTGAGCGCGAGCAGGTTGGTCTGTTCGGCGACGGCTTTGATCACGTCCATGACGCTGCCGATCTTGTCGCTTTCCTGTTGCAGCACGCTCATGGCTTCGGTGGAACGCACCACTTCGCTGGCCAGACGTTCGATCTGCGCGATGGCTTCGTTGACCACTTTGTCGCCTTCACGGGCTTCGCCGTCAGCGGCGGCAGCGGCTTGCGAGGCTTCCTCGGCGTTGCGCGCGACTTCCTGCACGGTGGCAGTCATTTCGTGCATTGCGGTGGCGACCTGATCGGTCTCGACTTTCTGGCTGTTCACGCCGGCGCTGGTCTGCTCGGTGACGGCGGACAACTCTTCGGCGGCGCTGGCGATCTGGGTAACGCCGTCGCGGATGCCGCTGATCAAATCGCGCAGGGTTACGCCCATGCGCGCGATACCTTGTTGCAGCACACCGAGTTCGTCGCGACGGGTAACGATGACATTGTGGGTCAGGTCGCCGCTGGCGATGCGGTCGACCACGGCCATGGTTTCGCGCAGAGGACGGGTGATCTGACGGGTGATCAACACCGCGGCAATCACGCCAACCAGCAACGCCAGCAGGGTGCTGATCAGTTGCAGGGTGCGAGCCTGAGCGCTTTCGGCGTCACGACGATCGAGTTGAATCTGATACAGCTGCTCGCTCTGGGTCACGATGGTCGCGCCCTGATCGGTCATTTCCTTGCGCGCCTGCACGGCTTCGCTGTTGGCGTTTTTAAACGCCAGCAATGCGCTGCGGTAATTGACCAGCGCGGTCTCCAGCTGACGCAGGGCATCTGCCTGAGTGTCAGCGAAATGCACGTTCAATTGTTTGAGGCTGGCGATCGCCACGTCGAGTTGGGCGACGGCTTTCTGCTCGGTGTCGGCGTTGGTGGCGGCCATGTAGCTGCGCACTTCGTAGCGGGTGAGGATGAACGCTTCCTTGGCCGTGGTGATGGCCTGGAACTGTTCGAAACGTTGCTCGCTTATGTCCATTTGCTGCACATGTTTGCTGATCGATTCGATCTGACGGTACGCGGCCTCGGCATTCACGCTCATGGCGTCGCGCGCACTGTTGGCGGTGCGGTAGGCGTTGCGCATTTTGTTCAACGAGGTCTGGTATTCAGCGATGGTCGCCGCCTGCGCCTTGAGCAACTTGACGTTTTCCGGGCTCTTGAAGCTGCTGATCAACTTCTGCTGTTGCGCGGCGAAGGCTTCAAGGGTGGTCTGCACGTTTTGCGCGGCGGTTTCATCGCCGTTGGTCAGCATGTATTGCAGGCGCACCACGCGCAGTTTGGTCAGGCCGGAGTTGAGCTGGGTGATGTCGCTCATCCAGTTGCTGCGGTCGATCAGGCCGCCGAGGCTGGTCCAACCGGTCAGGGCCAGGACGCAGGTCAGGGCCAGCACCAGGCCGAAGCCCAGGCCCAATTTCATGTTCACGCTGATGTTGCCGAACCAGCTATTCATCAAAAATCCTCCAGAAACGTTGGGTTTCTTGGTCGTCGGTTAGGCTGGAAGATTGTTGTTTTTTTGAGCCAGCAAGGGTGTTAGCAGGTCTGTATCGGCCGCGATGCCGAGAGCTGAAAGGATTTTGTCCTACGGAATTTGTAACAAAGGATCCCAAGACTTTTTTCACATGGGTTTCACTGGCTGCCCACGCCCGCCTCTGTACCTTCGCCGCATCGAATGACAAGTGATGCATGCCGGTGAGGCGGCTTTTTGTGGAATTGAGACTGAATCTGTTCGGCGTCAAACGCTCGATCGATCTGAGCGGTTTGGCGCGTTTTCGCAACACGTGGGTGGTGTTGGCCGCCTCCGTGCTGGTGATTCCGCTGACCCTGTGGTTGTTGGCACCCGCTGCCGTGCCGGATCTGGCCCACGGCAATGTCGCCGGCGCGCAGGCGTTGGCGCAGGGCTGGGCGCAAGGCGACATGATCGTGCTGGTGCGCCACGTCGAACGCTGCGATCACTCCAAGGCACCGTGCCTGAGTGGCAACGACGGCATCACTCAACGTTCGCGGAGTGTCGCGGATGCGGTAGGTTCGCAGTTTGAACAACTGGGCCTGAGCAACGCCGACCTCTACAACAGCCCTATCGAGCGCACCGTGCAGACCGCCGGTTACATGTTCACCAAGACCTCCACCGCCGCCGACTGGTTGATCAGTTGCAAGGGGCGGATGTTGCAGGACGCGCTGGCGCACAAAGTGCCGGGGCGCAATCTGATCCTGGTGACCCACAGCGAATGCATGGGGCAACTGGAGAAAGACCTGAACGTACCGGCCTCCGATCCCGGTTACGGCTCTTCGCTGTTTGTCGCCGCTGCCAATCCGGCGGCCCCACAAATGCTCGGCTTCATTGAAGCCTCCGACTGGCGCACGGTGACCACCCGATGAAATCGCGTTTCTACGCTTATAACTTTGGCATCCCGCTGCTCTGTGCAGCGGTGGTGTTTCTGCTGTTCGACATGACCAAAATCGACATCGCCTTCAGCAACCTGTTGTTCGACCCGCTGACCCAGACTTTCCCGCTCGACAAAATCCATCTCTTCGAAAAACTCACGCACAAATGGGCGCGGATCATTCCGAACTGGACGGGCGAAATCGCCGTGATCGGCGCGATGCTCTCGGTGATCTGGCCATTGGTCAATCCGCAGAAGCGGCCACGACTGGGTGCCTTCCTGCAGCGCAGCCGAGTCGCGCCGGTGCTGCGCTTTGCCGCCGATCACCGTAGGGATTTTTTCTTCGTTGTGGTGGCGTTCGCCGTTTGCACCGGGGTGATTCACTTCCTCAAGGCGCACACCAGCGTTTACTGCCCGATCGAGACCACGCTGTACGGCGGCAAAATGGCTCATGTCGAGTGGTACGAGAATTTCCAGTTGTTCCATGAAGCGGGCGAGGGCCGTTGCTGGCCGGGCGGGCACGCGTCGGGTGGCTTCACCATGCTGGCGCTGTACTTTGTTGCGCGACGCTACCAGTGGCGGTTTTCCAAGGCGATTTTGTGGGGCTCGTTGTTGCTCGGTTTTGTCTACGGCACGACACGCGTCCTGCAAGGTTGGCACTACATGTCCCACACGTTTTGGGCAGGGATCTTTGTCTGGCTGGCGTGTTTGCTGACAGCGTTGGCGTTTTATGGACGGGCGCGGTTGGAGATGCCGGTGTTGGAGAAGCATGAGCGGACAGTGTCAGTCGCCACGTCGGCAACAGTTGGAATGCCCATCCAGTGAATAACCTGTGGCGAGGGGATTTATCCCCGATGGGGCGCGAAGCGGCCCCTCTCTTGATTCAAAAGAAAGGGCTGCTGCGCAGCCCATCGGGGATAAATCCCCTCACCACAGGAGTGTGTGTTTAGTCTGGTTTAGTCGGTGACAAAGTAATAAGCCTGTCGCCCGACCATCATGGTTTTCAGCACTTTCAGCGGCGCCGCAGGCTCAGCATCCGCCGAGATCACCGCCACATTCGTCGCTGCCGCCCCCAGAAACGCCCGCAACTGCGCCTCCGTATCGAGCCCCTTCAGCACACTCTGCGTATAAAACACGCTCGCGCCGCCCACCCGCTCATTCGCCTGAAACAACGCCACCTGATGACCACTGGCCTGTAACGATTGAATGTGTTCCGTCAGCGGCAGGAACGACAGGTGTTTATCCGCATTCGGCAGCGCCCACTGCGCCGCACCGAGATAACCGGCGATCACCACCGCCAACACGCCGAACGCCAATGCCTGACGCCGACGAGCGACCCAGCCTACAAATCGATTCGCCGATTCGTACGCTTTCAACCGCTCAAACAACACAAATGCGTATTCAGCCGCGATCACCGCAGCCGCCGGCGTCATCGACATCAAGTACACCGTGCGCTTGCTCGACGCCAACGTCAGCATCACAAACTGCGCCACGATCCACAGGCTGAAAAACAGCAAATACCGATTAGCCTTCAACTCTTTACGGAAGTGCCACAGCCCCAGATACACCAGAATATTCCACGGCAAAAACGCTTGCGGCAGCTTGGCGAGGTAGTAATAAAACGGCTCGTAATGCCCGGCCTCAACGAACGACCCGCTGAACCGTCCGACACTGTTGGTCAACAAAACCTCTCTCACCGCTTGCGCCCCGCCATGCTGATAAAGCACCACCAGCCAGATCAGCAGCGGAATCAGACCGACCGCCGTGAGCACTCCCGGCAGCAACCAATCCCTGATCTTCAAGCGCCGGTCGATCAGGTTGTCCGCCAGCAGATAAGCAAAAATCACCACGCCAGGCATCGCCAAACCGAGCACACCTTTACTCAACGTCGCGATGGCAATGCCGACGACAAACAGCAGCGAATTGCCCAGCGT
The DNA here is from genome assembly GCF_044753305.1 of Pseudomonas sp. NPDC088429. Lineage (NCBI taxonomy): Bacteria > Pseudomonadati > Pseudomonadota > Gammaproteobacteria > Pseudomonadales > Pseudomonadaceae > Pseudomonas > Pseudomonas sp. NPDC088429. Next base: position 43,882 of record NZ_JBIVMX010000025.1, read on the forward strand.
CGGCACTCGCTGCGCCTGGAAAAATGCCAGCAATGCCGCCGTCACGCCGAGCGCCAGCAGCGCGTCTTCACCGACGCCACGTACGTTGCTCCAGTAACTGGCCATGGTCGCCAGCAGAATCCCCGCCGTCCATGTGACCCTTATCGGCCGCTCGAAGCGACGCAACATGCCGTACAACAACATCACGCTAAACAACCCGGCCACCGCCGAGGCCAACCGCACCGCCCACGGCGAAACGCCGAACACGCGCATGGCGCCGGCGTCCAGCCACAAACTCAGTGGGGGTTTTTCCAGAAACGCTTCGCCGAACAGACGCGGCGTCACCCAGTCATTGTCCAGGTGCATTTCCATGGCGATGCCGGCGACGCGGGCCTCGGTGGAGCCTTGCAACTGATGGTTGCCCAGCGCAAAGAAAAACAGCAGGGCGGCAAGCAGAAACAGCGAAGTGACGGCACGCGACATGGCGTTCAGGCTACCGAAAGGGGCGGGAACCCCGAGCATACGTCGGCAATGCTGAACAATTCGTGAAGCTTAAGCGAGTGGTCGCGACCAACGTTTGTCCGGCGTTTCGAACCGCGGATTGACCAGCGCCGTCAGCACATGATCCTGCCAGCGTCCGGCAATGTTCAGATACGCCTTGGCGTAACCCTCACGCTCGAAACCCAAGCGTTCCAGCAACCGCGCACTGCGCTCGTTGCCGGGAATGTAGTTGGCCATGATCCGATGCAGGTTCTGGCCCTCGAACATGTACGCGATGCCAGCCTCCAGCGCTTCCTGCATCAAACCCTGGCCCTGATGGGCTTCATCGATGTGATAACCCAGATAACACGCCTGAAACGCCCCGCGAATAACCCCGCTGAAATTGCACGCGCCGATCATCTGCTGGCCGTCCGGCGACAACAGCGCGAAATGCATCGCCAGTCCGGCCTCAAACGCACTGGACTGAATCTCGAGGCGGCGGCGGATTTGCGCGGTGGAGAAATATTCAGTGGTACGAATCGGCGACCACGGCGCGAGATGGCGCAGGTTGCGGCGATAAAACTCACTTTCGAGTTCCGCCTGATCCGGGGCAAGAATCGCCAGCGTCAGGCGTTGGCAGGGCAGGGTCAACAGCGGCATCGGACGTTCCGGTCGGCAGGGTTGTCAGACAGCATTGCCCGACACCGCAGAAAATACAAACCGGTTGATCTTCAGTAGGAGCTGCCGAAGGCTGCGATCTTTCGCTCCTGCGTTTCAAGATCAAAAGATCGCAGCCTTCGGCAGCGCCTACACGGGAAACCTTGAACGATGAGGAATTTCAGGCAAAAAAAAGCCCGCAGGAGCGCGGGCGAACCGTAGTTTCTTGAATGAGCGAGCGAACTTTACAGGTTCGGTCGGGCAGGGGCAGTGAAGAAAAATTTAAGTCGGTTGCGGCCGTTAATGCTCGCCTGGGTCGAACCGTGCAATCACCTATGGAAGAGGTGGATTGTTAATTACAGTGATCACCCGTTGTGGGAACGGAATGGTGATGCCTTTCTCAGCGAGGGCGTCCCGGGACTTTTCGTTGAACTCAAACATCAAATCCCAATAGTCGGTATTCAATGCCCATACGCGCAGTGACATTGTTATTGCGCTATCGCCCAATGTGCTCACCACTACCTGCGGGGCAGGGTCGCTCAGCACTCTCGGATCCCGACACATCTGCAGTAGCACTTGCCGTGCAGTGTCCAGATTGGCGTCGTAACCAACACCAACGTCGAAGACAATTTTGCGCAAGGTTTCGCTTGAGTAGTTGGTGATGACTCCATTGGAAATACTCCCGTTCGGCACGACGATGCGCTTGTTGTCCGTACTGAGAATGACGGTGTGGAAAATGAGAATAGAGTCGACCGTGCCATACACGCCTTGGGTTTCTACCGTGTCGCCCACTTTGTAGGGGCGGAAAAGCAGGATCAAAACACCACCGGCGAAGTTGGACAAACTTCCCTGCAATGCCAATCCTATGGCCAGGCCAGCAGCACCCAGCGCAGCGACAAAACTGGTGGTCTGGATTCCAATCATTGACGCCACACTGATGATCAGCATGATCTTCAGTGCGGTATTAACCAGGTTTCCCACAAATCCTTGCAGGGTTTTATCCACACTGCGTTTTCCCAGTAACACGCCGACTCTTCCGGTGACGGTACTGATCACCCACCAGCCAAGGGCCAGAGTGGTAAACGCCAACGCAAGATTAGCGCCGTATTCCAATACAACGGGGAGCCAGTTTTCGGTGTGTTTAATGACTTGGTCGAAACTAAAATCCATGGAACACCTTGTTTATAATTGCGTGCCGGCGCTATCGAGAGTGGTCATAGTCGATGGGTGAGGTGAGCCGGATTCCCCCCCGAAGTATTTGAGCCGCGGAGTTACCTGCCGCATCCTGCGCATTCAAATCTGCACCCCAGTCTTTCATCGCCTGCAGCAACTCAACCCGCTCGAACAGTGCTGCGTACATGGCGGCGGTTTGGCCGGCGTTATTGCGCTCGTCGACGTTGCAGCGTGTACCGATAAGGCGATAGGCGATCTTCTCTTCTCCTTTGAATATCGCCCCCATAAACGCCGTGTTACCCCGATTGTCTTTGATGCATGGATTGGCGCCCGCTCTCAGCAGGCGCTCGACTGCATTCAAATGACCGTAATAAGTGGCCAGTATGAGCGCGCTATAGCCCTTGGTGTCCTGAGTATCCAGGTCGTATCTGGACTCGATAAAAAGTTCGAGTACTTCCATGTCGCCTTCGCGAGCGGCGTTGAAAAAATGCTTCTTCAGTTCCATCGCTACTTCCTCCGGATCGCTGAAGTGGCTGGCTTCGGAAATGGAAGAGTGCATTGCGTACAGCGGTAACAGAATCATCAAAACAGTTTTGTACCAAGCCATGCACGAATACCTGAAGAGCGCCATGGTCACGACGAACTTCGTCGACGTGACGTAGGCCAATAACGATTAATCGACCAGCTTCGCAGCCATTGTCTGCACACGTGCCAAATCGCCTTTTACGACTTTGGTCACGCCCGTGCCGTACTCAGGGTCGGCTTTGTACAGAAAGGATAAGACGATGTGCTTGCTGATATCGTCGGCACTGCTCAGTGAACCACCCAGTGAGGCGATCAGGTCATCACGATCCTTGCGGCTGAACGAGCGATACAGATCGCCCGCTTGTTTGAAGTTCTGCTCACGCTGAATTTTGACCTGTTGGGTATTGCCTGAGAGCGCCAACTGGCTGTAGCGAGCCGCTTCAACTTCATCACGCGGCACCAGACGACTCGGTTGATAGTTGACGCCAGTCGTCGTGTTGGCCGAGTTCAGTGCGCCATCCTGGTTGCCATTGTTGATCGAAAATTTCGGCGCATTGACCGGCAGTTGCATGTTGTTGGCGCCCAAGCGATACATCTGCGCATCGGCGTAGGAAAACATCCGCCCTTGCAGCAAACGGTCTTCCGAAGCTTCGATCCCTGGCACGAGGTTGGACGGTGCCATGGCCACTTGTTCGGTTTCCTGGAAGACATTGGCCGGGTTGCGATTCAATACCATTTGACCGACTTTGCGCAGCGGCACATCCGGCCATACTTTGGTGGCATCCAACGGATCAAAATCGAAATTCTTCAGCTCTTCAGGTTTGAGTACTTGCACATACAGATCCCACTTGGGAAAGGCACCTTTGCTGATATGGCTGACCAGGTCGTTGGACATGTGGCTGTAATCGTTTCCCTGAACTTTGGCGACCTCGCCTGGGGTGAAATTCTTTATCCCTTGCAGGCTCTTCCAGTGAAACTTTACGTAGTGCACATCCTTCTGGGCGTTCACCAGTTTGTAGGCGTGTACACCGTTGCCATTCATTTCCCGGTAGCTGGCAGGTATGCCTGAATTGGAATAGAGCTCGGTTAACGTGCGGGTAGCTTCGGGCACGTGGGAGAAGAAGTCGAAGCGGCGTGAATCATCATCCAGGTTCGTGCGTGGATCGGGTTTGAAAGCATGAACCATGTCCGGAAACTTGATGGCGTCACGGATGAAAAAGGTTGGAAAGTTGTTACCCACCAAATCCCAATTACCATCAGCGGTATAGAACTTTGTGGCGAATCCACGTGGGTCACGCAATGTTTCTGGCGAGTGGTTGCCATGCACCACCGAGGAGAAACGCACGAATACCGGCGTCACCTCACCGGCGCTGAAAACCTTGGCCATGGACAAGTCGCTGAGCCCATCGGTGGCGGTGAATGTGCCGTGAGCACCGGTACCGCGTGCATGCACGACACGTTCTGGAATGCGTTCACGATCGAAGCGCTGGAGCTTCTGGATCAACTGCATATCTTGCAGTAACACCGGGCCATGGGCGCCGGCGGTTTGAGAGTTCTGGTTATCACCCACCGCTGCGCCGTTGTCGCGGGTCAGATTGCCTGCGTGGACGGAAAAGGAAAGCGCACTCAGGGTCAAAATGCACAACGAGTGGGGGGGCGTAAAAAAGCGTGATCGAGACGTCGCCATTTATCGAGGCTCCTGGGGTTTAAGAAGGAGCAGACAAGGTCCTGGGGCGTGTTCCGCCGACGGGACTACATCCTGAGCTGAAGCACAAAAAGCGGACATGTCTTGGGGTCATGTTCGTCGTCGGTGCGGCACGCTCGATGTCATTTCTGCTTTTCTAGATTCCTCTCAGGCGGTAGGCGTCCAATGTAGGACTTGTCTCAATTTTTTTAAGGAAAGTTGAAGCACGCTGACGAGGGATGCGTGCTTGAGACCCCTATAAAACGGGAGATCGGTTGTAGGACTAATCCTGCGTTTGAGACAGGTCTCATATCGACACTTGAAGGCGAACGTCAACATTCAACCTATCCCGAGGTATCGGCTTTTCAATGAGCAGTGCCTGGATGATTAGGACGTGCCGGATGACCGGCGCGGTGACCAACCTGACGAATGAAGGCCTCAAGTGAACACAAACGCAGTGAACGTCGCCGTTGTGGACGGCAAAACCATTACCGAGTCGGTGGAGCTTCGCGCCACCCAGCAAGGTCAACCGGTACGTATTAAAGCCGTGCAGAACGGCAAATACATTCTTGCCGAGGGCGGTGATAAACCAGTCGCTCCGGAAAACATTACCATCAAGCGCGTCGGCAACGACTTGCATGTGGCCACCGAAGGCACCAGCCCGGATCAACCCCAACTGATTATCGAAGGCTTCTTCGAAAGCCAGGGTCAGTTGGTCGGTGTGGCCGAAGATGGCGCCTATTACGAGTACATCTCGTCTGATGGCGATCAGGATCGGGCGGCAGCCTTCCTGCATGACGGCGCGTCCTCACCTCAGGTGCTGGGTGCCGACGAACTGGTCGGTTTTGGCAATGGCCTTGTAGCCGGCAACGGCATCGGCTGGTTCTGGCCTGCCTTGCTCGGGCTGGGTGCTCTTGGCCTGTTGGGGGCCGGTTACGCACTGACCCGTGACGATGACAAAAACCACGATGGCGGTGGCGCGGTGGTCGTTCCTCCGACCCCGGGTCTGGGTGGCGCCACTGATAATGTCGGTGACATTCAGGGGCCAATTGACAAGGGCGGCTCAACCGACGACACCACTCCGACCTTCGGCGGTACCGGTACGCCGGGCAATACCATCATCATCTCGGACAACGGCAAGCCGATCGGCGAAGTCATCGTCGGCGATGACGGCAAGTGGACGTACACGCCGCCCACGCCGCTGCCTGGCGGTGAACATTCGATTGTCGTTGAAGAGAAGGACAAGGACGGCAACATCAGCAAGCCCTCCGACGAATTCGACTTCATCATCGACATCACCGCACCGGGCAAGTCCGTGATCAACTCGATCAGCGACGACGTCGGTGACCAGCAAGGCGTGATCGCGCCAAACGGTTTCACCGATGACAACACTCCGACGCTCAGCGGTACCGGCGAAGCAGGTGCCCGACTCGATGTTTTCGCCAACGGCGTCAAAATCGGCGAAACCACTGTCAATTCGGATGGCACCTGGGCATTTACCCCTTCGCCAGCCCTGGTAGACGGGCAGTACAGCTTTACCACCGTGGCGACTGACGCTGCCGGTAACGTCGGCCTGCCGTCTGATCCGTACATCGTCACTATCGATACCATCGCACCGGTCAAACCAGGTATCGGAACGGGTGGCATTGAAGAAGCCATCGACAACGTTGGCCCGATCACCGGCGACATTGGCGACGGCGGTGTGACTGACGACGGTACCCCAACCTTCGGTGGCGGTGGTCTCACCCCGGGCGACAAAGTCACCATCATCGACGACGGCGAGGCCATCGGTGAAGTCATCGTCGGTGATGACGGTCGCTGGGAGTTCACCCCGGATCCTGCGTTGGCAGAAGGTCCACACCCGATCACCGTGATCGTCACTGACCCGGCGGGTAACACCAGCGAGCCGTCCGATCCGTATATCGTCATTGTTGATACCACTGCCCCCGGCAAACCGGGCGTTGGTACCGGCGGTATCGAAGAAGCCATCGACAACGTCGGGCCGATCATTGGCGACATTGGCGACGGCGGTGTGACTGACGACGGTACCCCGACCTTCGGTGGCGGTGGTCTCACCCCGGGCGACAAAGTCACCATCATCGACGACGGCGTGGTCATCGGTGAAGTCGTCGTCGGTGATGACGGTCGCTGGGAGTTCACCCCGGATCCTGCGTTGGCAGAAGGTCCGCACCCGATCACCGTGATCGTGACCGACCCGGCGGGTAACGCCAGCGAGCCGTCCGATCCGTATATCGTCATTGTTGATACCACTGCTCCCGGCAAACCAGGCGTAGGTACCGGCGGTATCGAAGAAGCCATCGACAACGTCGGGCCGATCATCGGCGACATTGGCGACGGCGGCGTGACTGACGACGGTACCCCGACCTTCGGTGGCGGTGGTCTCACCCCGGGCGACAAAGTCACCATCATCGACGACGGCGTGGCCATCGGTGAAGTCATCGTCGGTGACGACGGACGTTGGGAGTTCACCCCGGATCCTGCGTTGGCAGAAGGTCCACACCCGATCACCGTGATCATCACTGACCCGGCGGGTAATGCGAGCGAACCGTCCGACCCTTACATCATCATTGTTGACACCACCGCGCCACCGGCACCGACGATCGACAGCGTTTTCGATGACCAGGGCACAAGCACCGGCAACCTCACTCCGGGTGACATCACGGACGATGCGCAGCCGGAAATCAGTGGCAGTGGCGAGCCGGGCAGCACCATCATCATTTATGACAATGGTGTCGAGATTGGCCGTGCACCGGTCGGCACAGATGGTCGCTGGAGCCACACGCCGGTACCGCCGCTGCTCAATGGCCCGCATGATCTGACGGCCGCGGCGCAAGATGCTGTCGGTCACATCAGCGATCCATCCACCGGTTTTGATTTTGAGCTGGTTGCTGGGGGGACTCCACCAGCGCCGAGCATCACCGGGGTAGTCGATGACGTGGCCGACAATATCGGCAACATCATGCCCGGCGACAGCACTAACGATACCGAGCCGCAAGTGTCCGGTACTGCTGAACCGTTCTCTACCGTCACCCTGTTCGCCAATGGAGTAGCGGTGGGTTCCATCGTGGCAGACGCACTTGGCAACTGGAGCATTACCCCGAATCCGGCACTGCTGCCGGGGCTGAATAACCTGTCCGCCACAGCGACCAATGCGGCCGGCAACGAAAGCACGCCGACCGGTGATTACCCAATTACCGTCGATGTCACTCCACCTGCTGCAGCTGACGCGAGTCAGCTTGAGGACAATGTTGGGGCGATTACCGGGCCGATCACCAGCGGCGATACCACCGATGACAGTACGCCAACCTTCAGCGGTACCGCAGAGCCGAACACCACGCTGATTGTCTTCGACAACGGTGTCGAAATCGGTCGCGTACCGGTAGATGGCGCAGGCAACTGGAGCTTCACCCCGGCACCTGCGCTGGCCAACGGGCCGCACAGCTTCAGCTCTGTCGTTGTTGACGCCGCAGGCAACCGCAGCCCGGAAAGCGCGCCGATCGACTTCATTGTCGATACCAGTGCCGTCGCTATCAGCATTGACCAAGTAACTGATGACGTAGGCCCAAACCAGGGGCCACTGGCCAGCGGCGGTGTGACAGACGACACCACCCCGACTCTGAGCGGGCAGGCGACACCGAACTCGACCGTCAACATTTATCTCGACGGTGTGTTGTTGCAAGCGGCTGTGCCTGTTAATGCCTTGGGGCAGTGGGAGTACACCGTTAACCCCGCGTTGGGCGAAGGTAATTACGCGTTCAGTGCCACGGTCGTCACCGCTGGGGGAGGGGAAAGTGCGCCAACTGGCGATTTCAATCTGCAAATCGACGTCACGGCCTCGGCAGCACCCACCATTGATGCAGTTACTGACGATGTAGGCGCCATTCAGGGGCCTGTGGCTGACGGTTCGACCACTGATGATACGACTCCGACTCTGAGCGGTAGCGGTGTAGCGGGTGATGTGATCATCATTCGAAACAACGGTATTGAAATCGGCCGTCAAACAGTACAGCCAGACGGCACTTGGAGCTTTACACCCAACCCGCCACTGAACAATGGCTCAACCAACCAGTTCGACGTCATCGCCCAGGATCCGGCCGGCAATCAGAGTGCGCCGTCCGCTTCGTGGACCATCATCATTGATACCGACGCTCCAATCGCCTCGGCAGTTGTTGAGAGCATGGGCAAGGACAGCGGGGCTGACAGCGGTGACTTCGTCACCAACGATGGCAGTGCCGGGCGTTTGATTCAAGGTTCGTTGACGGCTGCATTGGCGGCTGACGAGAAGGTGCAGATTTCTATCGATGGAGGAACAAACTGGCTGGATGCTCTGCTAAATGTCGATGGTACCTGGAACTTCCTCGATCAGAGCAGCCACACAGGTAACTGGACTATACAGACTCGGGTGGTGGATGCGGCGGGCAACACCAACATCTCAGCCCAGACTGTGGAGCTTGATACTCAAGCCCCCGATGCGCCGAGTTCAGTAGTACGTGTCGGCAATGAAGTTACCGTTGACTTCGCCAGTTCAAGTGCAGCGACGGGTGATACTCTGTATGTTGTAATAGGCGGGCAGAGAGTAGCCACTGTGTTAACCAGTGCGGATATTGAGAGTGGCTCAATAATTGTAGATGTTCCCGGCGCCTTAGTGGGGGCGTTGAGCAGTTTTATAGTCGATGAAGTAGGGAATTCTTCTGATGTATTGTTTTCGAGGTATAATTCTTCAGAGAGGTTCGACGGTAGTCGGGTTACTATAGCAAGAGACGAAGTTGTAGATTACGGCTCATTCACTTTGCATAATAAAACTGGTTCAAACATTTCAAATTCCGAAGGCGCCGGTGCTGGGGTCTCACGAGGGCTTTGGGTGGGCAATGGTGATGGAGCGAATGAGCTGTTGCTGGAATTCAAGGAGGGCGGCGGGGTTACATCTTTTGACTTTACATTAGGCTGGACTGATTCAACCTCAAGTGCAGTTTCATTTTTTGATATAAGTGGACGTCTTATAGAATCAGTTTCGATGCCACATGTAGGTTTTAGCATTGTTAATCAGTCTTACTCGGCACCACCTGGAGTGCTAATTGGTAAGGTGGTGTTTGATATTGAGATTGAAGCAAATGGGGTCTATTTGGATAACTTTGTCTTTGGGAGAGGCGCGGACGTTACTCTTCCACACGCAGATTTTCAAATAGTAACCGGAGATAACGCCTATTACGGTGGTGATGGCGATGGCGTGTTTAGGGTTGATGATGTGATAGGTCTTCAAGGCGCGAACTCAAGTATTCACGGTGGTGAGGGTACTGATACGTTGCGTTTAAGTAGTGCGGATCAGATTCTTGACCTGAGCACCATCGCAGGCAAATTACAGTCCATCGAAATCATCGACCTAACCGGAACCGGCAATAACACCTTGAACCTGTCCCTGGGTGATGTTCTGGAACTGGGTGAGAGCTCACTCTTCAGCACGGATGAGACCGTCCAGATGTTGATCAAAGGCAACGCCGGCGATGTCGTCAACCTCGACGACTTGCTGGCAGATGGCACCGATCCGGGCGATTGGGCCGGTCAAGGTACGGTCACGGTGGAAGGCATTGTCTACAACGTCTTCCAACATTCCAGCCTCGATGCCCAACTGCTGGTTCAGGACGGGGTCACCACCAATCTGGTTTAAGCGCAATCGCCGTGCGCGGGCGGTGCCTGCGCACGGCTTGCGGTTGCCCTTGGTGGTCAAGCCTTTCTCACATTCAATCAACTGCGGGCACCGATCGGTGTTCGCGGTGGAGTCATCATCATGTTTAAACGTATGACTATTCTTAACGTCGCGCTGCTGGGTGCGGCACTGGCCAGCGCCCAGATCGCTACGGCCGATGAGGCGTTCAAGCCGGGGAGTGTTTCCGGCAAAATCTTCGGCAATGCCTACAGCCAGGTGGCCCCGGTACCTGATCGCCAGGTGCAGGTTGTTTACTACCGCCCCAACGGTTTGGGCTCCCGTCAGGGCGCGGCCAACGTTTACGTTGACCGTGAGTTCCATGCCGCGCTGCTGCCGGGCGGTTTCAGTGCCTTTTGCGTAGCGCCCGGTCAACACAGCCTGGGCGCTTACGTCAATGATGCCCCGCAATACAAAGGTAAAAGCACCGATGTGTTCTCGGCTGAACTGGACGGCGGCAAGACCTACTTCTTGCGGGTTCGCGAAGACGCTTACGGTGCCCCGCAAGCAGTGACGCGAGCCGAGGCTGAACGTGAGTTGCAAGGCACGCACCGGCAGGTTCAGGCTTTGTCTCGCGCATCGACCGTGCTGGCGTGTGACTACTTGCCGATGGAGCAGGTGCAGTTCAAGGAATACGCCTTGTCGGGTGACGTGCTGTTTGCCTTTGGCAAATCCGGCACTCGCGATATCACCGCCAGAGGACGTGATGCCATCGGTGATCTGATCGGCCAGCTCAAACGTGAAAACGCCAACCTCAGCAGCATTGAAGTTGTCGGCCACACCGACCCGATCGGTTCGGCATCGTCCAACTACGCGTTAGGCCTCAAGCGTGCACAAACCGTGCGTCGTCTGCTGGTCGATGGTGGTCTGGCCTCCGGCAGCATCACGGCTAACAGTGCCGGTGCCGACCAGCCGATCAGCAGTGGTTGCGACGGTTCCCGTTCCGCGCAGATTGCTTGTTACGCCACTGATCGTCGTGTGGTGGTGCGGGTCAACACTCAGCAATAATCGTTCATAGACAGCCTTTGGGAGGCTTGATCTCCTGTCATTGCTCCGACCCGACGTCCTGGTTACGTCGGGTTTTTTTTGTCTGTGAAACAGCCGATAAAACCAGGGAAAGATTTCTGAGACGGGTCTTATATGGATCTTCCCGGCGTGCTCGGATAATGGTCTCCATAGCAATGTGATTGGCACTTGCACGCATTGAACGACTTGAATTTCAGCGCAGAAAGCTTGGGCGCGGGTAGTGGAACGAAGATGACTTATGAATTGAACATGACCCGAGCCGTTGTGCTGTTTGGCGCCACATTGTTGGGCGCGCATCCCTCCATCGCACAGGAGCCCAAGGACGGCACAGTACCCGCTCGGGTGTTCTATGCGGCCTACATGGGATTACCGCCCGTGGCAGTCGATCAAGTGCAAGTGGTGTATTACCGCAACAAGGAAGACGTCCAGCGAAAGGGCGCGGCTCACGTTTATGTGGATCGCCAGTTTCACACCGGCCTGTTGCCTGGTGGGTTCACCAGCTTCTGCATGGCCCCCGGTAGCCATACTCTGGGCGCTTACCTGAATGATGCACCGACTTATTTTGGCAAGAGCAGCGACCTTTATCAGGCCAATCTCGAAGGCGGTCAAACCTATTACCTGCGGGTGCGTGAGGACGGCAACACTTTTCCGGCACCGGTGAAGCGTGAAGAGGCGGAACGAGAGCTGGGCCAGACCCGCTCGCAAGTTCATGTGCTGTCGCGTGCTTCCAGTGTTGAAGCGTGTCGGTATTACGAGTACCTGAAGGACGATGCCCGCTTCAAGCATTACACCTTGGCCAGCGACGTGCTGTTTCCTTCCGGCAAGTCAGGGTATGAAGACCTATCGGTGGCAGGCCGCCAGGCTGTCTTCGACATGCTCAATGAGTTGCACAGCGACGATGCGCAGATCAAACATATTCAAGTCACTGGCCATACGGATGCGTTCGGCACCGAGGCAGACAATCAACTGCTGGGTGAGCAACGTGCAAAGACAGTCGTTCAGATGTTGATCGACGGCGGTATCGCTGAGTCAATCCTCACGGCCCACAGCTCGGCCAGTCGTGATCCGGTCATTCACACCTGCTACGGCCCCCGGATCGAGCAGATCAATTGTTACGCGCCCAATCGTCGCGTGACATTGCGTGTGGAACTTAGCGGCATCCGCCTGTAGCAAATCGCTCCCTCTGCGAGAAGTTCTGCTTCTTGCCTTTAACCGTCGAATCTGAGCCCCAGGTCGACGGTTTTTTTTGCCTGCATTTAGCGCTCGTGCGAGCAGAGTCAACGATCCTTCAACAGGGCTACTTCCAATGAATGCATACAGCCCAAGAGAATGTTGACTTGCTGACCGCACGCCGCCATATCACCTCGAGCGGCGCATGCGTCCAGCTGCGCGCATGCCTCAATCAACTCAACGGCATCGGCGAGATGCGCCCCGCCTTTGATCTTGTGCGCGAGGCTGCGGATTTTTTGCAGATCCTGATCAAGTACACATTGCTCAAGCCGGGCGCCGTCTTCGCGATTGGTCCGCAGCAGTTCATCGACCAGCGGAGCGTACGCATCGGGGCACAAAACCCGGAGTTTTTGCAGTTCTCCGCCGGTGGTGCTGGCGGCCATCGCCCTACGTTCGATCTGGGCCGAGACTGCGCCGACGTGCTCCGTCAGTTGCTCAATGCCGATAGGTTTGAACAGGCACTGAGTCATGCCGGCCTCCATGCAGTCGTCGACGGCCTCCGTTTGTGCCGTCGCTGTCAGACCGAAGATGGGATGCGCACCGAGTGCGCGTGATTGTTCGCTGCTGCGCATTCTGCGGGTCATCTCAAACCCGTTCATGTGCGGCATGTTGCAGTCGGTGATGGTCAAATCGAACGGCGGGTTTTCCTGCTCCCACATCGCAAGTGCGGCTTCCCCGTCGTCGGCGGGCACCGCTTGGTGTCCCAGGTATTCGAGTTGTTGGCAGAGCAATAAACGATTGGCAGCGTGGTCTTCGACCACCAGAATTTTCAGGCGGTAATTTGAAGGGGCGGCGATCGGGCTCGATACCGTGAGTTCATCTGAATGGGTCACTTGAGCGGCGAACACCAGGCTGAAACACGAGCCTTCACCAGGCTTGCTTTCGACGCTCAGGCGGGCATCGAGTAATACCGCCAGACGCGTGCAAATACTCAAGCCCAATCCCGTGCTACGAGCAGTGCTGACCTTTCGAGCCACTTGAATAAAGGGTTCAAAAACCGCTTTTTTCTGCAGTTCATTGAGACCACTACCCGAATCACGTACCTGGATGACAAACCGGCCCTCGCCCGTTTGCGGGTCACTGGAAGTCTGCTGCAACGACAGCTTCACGAAGCCATGGTCGGTGAATTTGATTGCATTACTGACCAGGTTCGAGACGATCTGATTAAGCATCAGCGCGTCGATCATGACGTGAGGGTCGGCGATATCGACAACCAGGTCGAACTTCAGATTTTTGTTTTTCGCGTTAACTTCGAAAAGCTTGTAGATCGATTCAACGACGGTAGTGAGTCGAGTGGGTCGTGGCATCGCCACCATTGCCCCGGCTTCGATCTTCGACAGATCAAGAATGTCACCAATCAGCGATAGCAGCGATTGCGCAGACTCGTGCGCCACCGTGAGGTTTTCCTCGATCTGCTCTGCGCTGCCGCCACGCACACGCAGCATCTCGATCAGACCAATCAGCGCACTGATGGGGGTGCGTATTTCATGACTCATACTGGCCAGAAAGGTGGATTTGGAGGCGTTGGCTTCATCGGCCATTTGTTTGGCCAGGCGCAGTTGCTCGACCAGTTGCTCGCGTTCGCTGATGTCCAGCCAGCCGCCGATTACCCCGGAAAACGCGCCAGCGCCACTCTGGAAGGGCAATGTCCAATGGTAGATGCGACGGGGGCTACCCTTCACCTCGATCTCGAGGTCAGCGTAGGTTGGCTGACCACTGTCTTGAGTTTCCTGGTACAGACGGTGGTAACGCTCACGCATATGCGTGGAAAGAGAGGCCGTGTCCAAAAGGGTTTTGCCAATCACATCTTCACGAGTGGTTTGCAAAAAATTCAGGTAGGCGCGGTTGCAGTGAGCAAGGCGTCCCTGTCTGTCGCGAACATAGAGCGCAATAGGCGACCCGTCGATCAGGGTTTTGCTGAACTCCAGTTGATCGCCGAGGGCCTGCTCGGCTTTGCGGCGCTTTTTGATTTGATGGTGCAAATAATAGATCCACACCAGAAACGCGAGGACAAATCCCGTGGCGACAAAGATCACGGTGTACACGTCGTCCTTGTACGTGCTCCAGGAATTGGCGACTGCCGGCGCTGCGTGGTTGCGCCAGCGATCGCTGAGGGTCTTGAGCTCTTCTGGAGGAATGTCGATCAAAACCTTGTTGATGATATCCCTGAGGATCAGATTGGACGGCCCTACTGCCATGGAAATACGCGCAGGTATCTGGCCGATCACTGCCGCGATATGCAAGTCATGCTGAAAATGATGTTTGATGAAATAGTCGGCACCGAACTGCGTATGCAGGGCGCCCTCGGCACCGCCCTCTGAGACCATCTCAATCCCGCGAGTCGCATTCGATACCGGTACCTGGTCGATGTGCGGGTGCTCACGGCTCAACCATGTCATCAACGGATTTCCGGCGGGAACTGCCAGGCGCTGACCCTCGAGTTGCGCGGGACTGTGGATGTCGGTCTGCGAGCGTCGGGTCACGACCACGAAGGGACTGATCAGGTAGGGGCGGGTGTACTGCTCAGGGCTAAGGCGCAAATCCCCTACGCTCAATGCCGCGATGACATCTGCTTTATTATTTTTCAATTGATCAAGCATGTCTTGTACGCCGGTGCCGGGGATGATTTCCAGCGTGAGACCGGTTCTTTGCTTGATGATTTTCAGAATATCCACGCTCAGCCCCTGCAACTGGTCGTGCTCATCAAAAAACGTCAGTGGCGCATAGGATCCTGCGACCAGTACTTTGATTGTTGGATGGGCCGCGAGCCATTGACGCTCTGCTGTATTGAGATTCAGTGGAGGTTGATCCACCACAAAATTATTGCTTAATCCCCAGCGCGTGGTGATGCGTTTCATGTCATCAATCGGGATTGCGTCCAGCGTCTGATTGATCGCTGCCAGTAATTGCGGACGACGATCGCTAACGGCAAAGTTGATATCGGCTGAGGTGTCGATGGCGTCACCCGCTATGTATAGATCATTGCTGTAGAGCAATCGGATCAGGAACTCGGCGGTGATGCCATCTATCCAGAATGCGTCGGCCTGGTCATAGACTAACGAGGCCATGCCGTTCAGATGATTGACATGCTGAATCAGGGTGGCCTTGGGGTATTGCCGCTGCAACGCGGCGCCAACCGAATCATCGCCCACATAACCCAGGCGCTGACCTTGCAAATCGGGCGATGGCTGCCGGTTTTCGCCGATGCGCCGCACGATGACTTTGTGATTGAGCAGGTAGGGGCGTGATTGGGTGATCGCACCCTCCTGGCCTTCGGTCACGTCGTGCACTGCGAGCATGTCGGCTTGACCGTCTTTAACCGCCTGCCTGGCTTCGGCGCGTGTCGGATAACGCTCAATGCTCAGATGCAGGCCTGTTGCCTGGCGTATCACTTCAAGGTATTCCGCTGCGACACCTTCGAATTTGCTTTGCTCGAAGCCCATGTCGAGGGGAGGCGTTGCACCACTCCAAAGTGCCACTTTGATGTCTGGCCGGGTGTCGAGCCAGCTGCGTGTTTGCGTATCGAAAGTGACGTGTGGGGCGATGATGGGGCCGGTCACCAGCAAGTCAACGGGCTCTGGCGTCTGAGCTTGCAGAGTCGTCGACAGCAGCAGCGTCATCAGCCCCCACGACCAGGCAAAGGACAAAAAAGGAATTTTCAAGGCGTTCAAAATCCATTTGGAGGCTGCGGACATCGGAGCATCAGGTGTTCGTACAGAAACTCCGGTCATGAAGGCTTGCATTGCTTGACACCTTAGCTGTGTCGAGCATACGCCGAAGGGGCCGGGCATTGAAATATGCCCGAATCACCGTGATCACTGGCCGCCGCGAAGCCAGCGGGCGAGTGTGCCTGCGCTCGCGTATTGGCGAAGTATCGCCTGATAGCCGTCGAAGCGATTGGTTATTTCGCTGACCTGATTGCCGTAGTGCTCGTTCTCTGCGCTGAGTACATCCAGAAGCGTGCGTTTGCCCAAGTGGTGCCATTGCAGGTAGAAGTCTTCGCGGATCTGGCCAGATTCCACGGCCAGGTCGCGGTACAGTTCGGCTCGCTCCAGTTGCGTGCGCGCATCGTTATCTGCGGTGCGGATGCGGAACTCCAGATCCCTGCGCTGCTGGTCGGTCTGATAGCGGCTGGCATCGGCTCTCTGCAATGCAGCACGCTCGGCGGCACGGGTCGAACCACCGCGAAAAGCGCCCCACGTCATGGTTAAATTGGTTTGCCAAGGCTGTTCGCGACCGATCGAGTCTTCTGCGGTGGATTTACTTACCACCCAGTTCAATTGCGGGAGCCCGCCGGCCCTGACAGCTTTGGCTTGCAGGTCGGCCGATTCCGCTTCGGCGGTCGCCTGCCGAATGGTTGGATGGGATTTTGCGTCTTCAAGCAATTGATCGAGATTGGCCAGGCGGATGTTCCACTCTTTGGTACGCGGTATAGGTATCGGACGGTCGCCCACCAGTTTGCGCAGTGTGATTTCGGCGTCTCGTGCTTTGGCGTCGGCGGCATCGCGCAATGCCTGGGCTTGCAGCAGTCGCGCTTTGGCTTGTGTGAGTTCGCTGTAACGGCCCTTGTCGACGGCAACAATGCCCGCGAGCATTTTCACCAGATCATCCATGCGGTCGGCAAATTGCTGGCTCAGGTCGACAATGATGCGTTGCTTGCCGAGTTCGACGAGTGTGGTGACGACCTCATAGCCAGTGGTTTCCTTTTCCGCTTCCAGGCTTTCGTTTGCCGCAGTAGACAAGCGTTTCCGGCTATCGATCGAGTTGCGGATGCGTCCCCAATCGTAAAGGGGAGTGGTCACCGCGAGGTTGATCCCGCCACTGCCGGATTCTTCATCCGAGCCTTTTCCGAATTTGATCGGTGAGGTCTGCGTGCCGACATCTACTTGCGGCCAGCGTTGGCCTTTGGCTTCGTCGACATCGGCGATGGCGGCTTCCTGTTCTGCCTTGGCGCGGAAGATCGTCGGGGCGCGATCAATCGCCGTTTCTACCGCACGGTTAAACACTTCGCGCAATTCTGCTTCGGAAGGGCCGAGCACGGTATTGCCGGCGCCGCGGCGGGCAGCCATGCGCGGAGGTAAAGCCGCCAGCGCCAGTGCCGAAACGCTATGGGTTTGCTCGATGACCGGATGTTGGCCATTGGTCTTGGCCGCAGGTGTCGGGCGCACTGGCGTTTCATTGACGGGCCGAGCCGGCGCAGTGGTCGTGACCGTCGGCGTCGCGGTGACAGATGAAAACGAAAGCAGCTGTTCTCTTTTGCCAGTGACGGCAGTTGCAGTCTGCCTCGACGGTTGCGAAGTGCTGACGGCCGAGTTCACCGGACGTTGTAATGACGCGGTGAACGTGGCCAGGCCGCTGTCCTTCGCTTGCATGGCCACTGCTGCCGATTTCGGGTTTGCGGTGATAGAACCTGCTGTCGCGGAACGAACTTGAGCAACCGGCGCCGCTTCGGGGGCGAAAGACACCAGCGCATTGTCCTGATTCAATAAGGTTCTGCGCACAGGCGCAGGTGCGGGTTTAACCGATTCCTCGGGACGTGGTTGAGCGGAGAAGGTTGGCAGATCATCAGCCAGCGTCGCTTGAATGGAAACACCACTCAACAGGCAGATCGAGACCAGCCAGGCGGCAGGCGTCAGCGGAAAGCGCGAGGTCAATGTGGATTTCACTTTATCGCTCCCGAAACGCTTCCCGTGCCTTGAGCACAGGTTTAAGCAGGTAATCGAGAATGGTTTTTTCGCCAGTGCGCACCTCGATGGACGCCACCATGCCGGGGATGATCGGCAATGACTGACCGCCCGCTTCCAGCGTGCTGCTGTCGGTCAGAACAGTGACGCGATAGTAGGTATCGTCAGGGCGTCCGGCAGCCGCTTTCTGATCGTCTTTGAGCGTGTCAGGGCTGATCAACTCGACAGTGCCTTTCAGTCCGCCGTAAATGGCGTAGTCATAAGCGGTGATTTTTACGGTCGCAGGCAGCCCCGGCCGAAGAAAGGCAACGTCAGCAGGTCGGATTTTGCCTTCGACCAGCAACTGATCCTCCAGCGGTACGATTTCGAGGATCGGTTCACCGGGCTGTATGACCCCGCCGCGAGTGTTGACCCGTACGTTCTTCACGGTGCCCTTGACCGGCGCATTGATGGTCGTGCGATCAACCACGTCGGCGCGACCGACCAGGTTCTCGCTGGTCTGAGAAAGCTCCAGCTCAAACTTGGCCAGCTCCGAGTTGGCCTCGGCCTGATAGCGGTTAATGCGTTCGACGATCTGCGATTTGATTTCGTTGGCTGAACGACGCATGCGCAGGATTTCAACTTCGGACATCAATCCTTTGGCAGCCAGGGGTTCAGCCAACTGAATTTCCCGGGTCGAAAGGGCGTAGCTGCGCTGCAAACTGCCGATACTTTCATCCAGGGCGTTTTTACGAGCCTTGTAAGCTTGCTGCTCTTGATGAACCACTGCCGGGTCTGTCATGACCATCTCGTCAAACACCAACGGCTGCTGATACGCCTCGGCACGCAGACGGGTGATGCTGGCCTTGAGGCCAATCACCTTGGACAAGGTTTCACGGTAGCTGGCCTGGGCACGGGTCGGGTCAATCTTGAGTAGCGTCTGGCCTTTCTCGACGATGTCACCTTCGCGAACATTCATCTCGGCGAGGATGCCCCCTTCCAGACTTTGAATGACCTGTTCGCGGCTCTTGGAAATAATCTTTGCTTCGCCAAGGGTGATTTCCTCAACGACGGCGAAGTAAGCCCAGATCAATCCACCGATCAAAACCGCGGCAATCAGTTGAAGCACCAAGCGTGAGCCGGGCGTGGTCTGCGCCAACAGCGATTCCTGCACATCGTTCATGAAGGCAGCGTCACCGGGCTGCAGCGGGGATGCGCTATCGCCTCGACTGAATAATTTCTTGAACATTACGAAGTCACCGCAGGAGGTCTCGGGGTTGGAAGTGGCTCAGACTGGGGGGGCAGACTCCCGTCTGTAGATTGAGTTTTGTAGCTGCGTGCCGGTGGCACCGGGCGCGGTGGCCCGATCTTGCTGTTGGCTGCGGGATTGCCTGGGGCCTTCGGATTGGCTTTTTCTGTCTCCTTGGCGGCGTTAGCGCTGAGGGCCGCGAGAATGGTGTCCTTGGGGCCGTCAGCGGTAACCTTGCCGTCATCGACGATCACGATCCGGTCGACCAGCGACAGCAGTGAAGGCCGGTGCGTGACGACGACCAGGGTTTGGCCTTCGGTCGCGCGCTTGAGATGCTCCAGAAACTGCGTCTCGGTCTGTCCGTCCATGGCGCTGGTCGGTTCGTCCAGCAACAACAGGTTCGGCCGGGCCAGCAGGCTGCGTGCGAGCGAAACCAACTGACGCTGGCCGCCCGACAGACCCTCGCCCATCTCTCCGATCGGCAGATTGATCCCTTTGGGATGACGGCCCGCAACATGGTCAAGTCCGGTCAGGCGCAGCACGCGCAGAAACTCTTCTGCCGTGGCTTCCGGCCGCCCCATCATGACGTTTTCACGTAGTGAACCGTAAAACAGCCGGGCATCCTGACCGACGTATCCGACTGCTTGGCGCCAGTCCGCCGGGTCGATCTGATTCACGTCCAGTCCGTCGGTAAACATTTGTCCTTTTACAGGCAAATACAACCGAGCCATGACTCGCAACAGCGTGGATTTTCCGCTGCCGATCCGCCCGAGAATCGCGACTCTCTCTCCGGGTTTTATGACCAGGCTAATGCCTTGAAGCACGGGGGGATTGGGTTGCATGGGCGGGGCCGGGTAGGCGAAGTCCACCGCCTTCAGAGTGATCTGACCGCTAAGCTTAGGCTTGGGCAGATACTCGCGTGTGACGTCGCGATCGACTGGCATTTCCATCAGGTTGTTCAGTGAACCCAGTGCCGCTTTCGCTTGTTGAAAACGCAACGCCAGTCCAACTACCTGACTGAGCGGCGCTGTGGCACGACCCGCGAGCATCACCGTAGCGATCAGCGCACCCATGGTCAGATCGCCAGCGTCGATCAGATAAACGCCGATGACAATCAGCGCCACCGTCTGGATCTGCTGGAAGAACGCCACGGATCCGGAAGCCATGCTCGACAGTTCCCGTGACTTCATCGAGGTGCTGGCTGCCAGCGCACTGAAGGCTTCCCAGCGACGTTGCATATAGGCCTCGCCACCCACCGCTTTCAGTGTTTCCAGGCCATCGATGGACTCGATCAACACGCCTTGCTTGAGCGATGACTCACGCAGGTTTTCTTTCATGGTGCGTGCCAGCGGCCATTGAATCACCACGCTGATGATCAGAATCAAGGGGATCAGCAGGAGCGGAACCCAGCCCAGCGGACCACCGACGGCAAAAATCACCCCGACGAACAACAAAACAAACGGCAAGTCGGAAATGGTGGCGAGCGTGGCTGAGGTCGCGAAGTCGCGCACCGATTCAAACTCACGCAATTGGTTGGCGAACGAACCGGATGAAGCTGGTTTGTGCTCCATCTGAATTGAAAGAGCCTGCCTGAACAACAGGGTGCCCAACACCAGATCAGCTTTCTTTCCCGCCACGTCCAGTAAGTGCGCACGCACGTAGCGGGCAATTGCTTCAAACACCATCGCGATCACTACCCCGATCGCCAGCGACCAAAGCGTGACAAACGCCTGGTTGGGTACAACCCGGTCATATACGTTCATGGTGAAAAAGATGCTGGCCAAGGCCAGAATGTTGATCAGCACAGCGCCGATTGCGGCGCTGCGGTAGTAACGCCGGTAGCGCCACAACGTCGTGAGCAACCAGTGACCTGAGCCGTGCGGGGTTTCATCACCTGCGCGCGAATCGACCTTTGCCTTGGGTTTCATCAGAATCGCAAAACCGGCATAGAGGTCATCCATGACCTTCTGATCAATTTCTACAGGATCAGGGCTGATCTCCGGCAGCACCAGTTGGTAGAGGCATGCGCGCTTGTCCTCACTGCCTGGATCGGGACGATAACCCAGCAAAATGCAGCCACCCTTGTCCTTGCGCAAGAGAATGATGGGCATCAACTGTTTGGGCAGTATGCGAATAGAGCGCTCGACCATCCCCGCTGTGAGCCCGGCATTGGCCAGGCTCTGCATGGCCAGGGAAGGCGTCAACAAGCCTACTTTAGGCAGCCCTGCCGCTAAGGCCTGGGGGGATCGCCCCAAATTGTAGTGGTCGCAGATCCAGGACACGCTTTGCATAAGCGTGTCCTGGATGTGTGTTTGAGGCGCAGGCATAGCCTGGACGTCCACGTCTGAATCAGCGGGCGCGCTTTGAGTAGCCATCAGATAGTCCTGGGCTGGGCCCGCTTGTGGCGAGCTGTGTCGGCGTATTTGAGTAAGGAAATCCCACAACTGATGCGGTATCTGTCCAGTGGGGTGTTCCTGAGCGATTAGGATAATTCTGACAACCGAGCGGACATGCGTGAACGAGACTTGTCCCAAAATCGCGGGGATCGGAAGTAGGTAAACCAGCGGTTATTCAGCCGCAGCAAAGCGACCCGAATGCTTCCAATTGCCTTAATTGATGACAGGGATAGCCATAAATTCTTAAATTTTCTTTCAGCTAACACTTAGGCTAAGGTGCATTTATAAAAATATGTAGGAAATTTCCGAGCGTATTTTCGGCCTCATGGAGTATTCAGAATAATGAAATGGTCGGTGGTTTCACCTTTGCGGATCGCGTTGCTTGATGATCACGCTTTGATTCGGGAAGGGCTGAAAATCCGCTTGTCGACTGAGTCGGATTTTAAAATTGTCGGGGTTCATTCGAGCAGCGCTGAACTGCAGGAGGCTTTGCGCTCCGAGTCGGCCGACCTTTTGATTCTGGACTATCAACTGAGTGACGGAGAGCTTGACGGTCTGAGATTGATTCAGCTTCTACGCAGTCACTACCCCGAAATGCGTATCTTGATTTTCTCTTCGCTTGAAAGGCCGGCCACGGTCAACATGGCGATTCGGGCTGGCGCCAACGGTTTTTTTGGAAAGTCCCAGCAAACCGAAGAGTTGGTCCGGGCTATTCGAATGGTGGCACTGGATCGCTTGTACCTGTCTCCTGAAATGGCGGCTGATCTCGATACCACCCCCGCAGTTCAAGTTCCAGGAAGCACTGATGGCGCTTCTGTTGCGGGGGGCGACGCATTGGTCGATTACCCGGCACTTTCGCCGAAAGAGCGAGAAGTGTTGCGTTGCTGTCTTGAAGGATTGTCAGTGTCTCAAATCGCGCTGAAATTCATGCGCAGTCGCAAGACAATCAGCGGCCAGAAGCAGGCTGCCTTGCGCAAGCTCAATGTGCGCACAGATACCGAATTGTTCAAATTGCATCTGGATCTCAGGGATTTGTGAAGGCGCTTCAGAACGCTGGCGGTCTGACTTCTCTATAAAAAATATGCTCGCCTATCCGGACGGTCTTCAGGATGTTGAGCCTCCAGACCGGTTTGACCCCATGGGCATGAAAATGCGTTGCGCCATCCGTGATGTCTTCCACTTCGCCGCCTAGAACCTCATTGGCAATTCTTTGTGCTCTGTTCCAGGCGAGAGGTTCTTGCGGTAGCTTTCTGCTCTTTTGCGTCCAGGAAAACTGCCGCCGTTTGTACACGACCTCGCAAACTTTCGCGTTGTCCCAATTGGCGCGATTCATCGTCACCATCGCAACGGCGACCTGGCCTGAGTGAGGCTCGCCGCGCGACTCATGATAAATATTCATCGCAAGGCAAAGAAGCGCGCTATTTAGTGACATGGTAATTAACTGATAGTGGTGAGGAGGAGCCCTATGGTGCTTACAGCGACGAACAGTGGCTTTAAGATTTGTCCGGTTTTAACGTGTTACCGGTCAGTGAGCCCGTTTCGCTTTGCAAGGTCATACAGATCTAGCAACGTGCTTGCATTTAATTTAATCAATAATCGCGTTTTATAGGTGCTGACAGTTTTGCTACTTAGGGACATGCGTTCGGCGATCGTTTTATTGCTTATGCCGCGTGCCAGTTGTTGCAAGACCATTAGCTCGCGAGCCGTCAGTGACTGCAGAAGTTCCTCTTCCTGATCAGGATCATCATGGCGACGAATGAGAGTGCAGGCGTGATCTGGCGAGTAACTGTAGCCACGCTTCACTGCTCTTAAAGCATTGATTAAGTCGCAAAGTTCTTGATGCTTGCTGACAAAGGCGTCAGCGCCGATTTGCATGCAGCGCAAAGCGATATGCTCTGATTCCTGGCCGGTCAGTACAATTATTTTAACGCGTGCGTCAAAGGACTTGAGGCGACTGATGACGGTCAATCCATCTATCCTCGGCAGACCGATGTCCAGAATAATAACGTCAGGAAGGAGATCTTGAGTGAGCGTCAGGGCTTTGACCCCATCGCCGGCTTCCCCGACAACTTCATAACCTTTTTCCTCCAGGATCAATCGAACCGACATGCGGACTGCAGGATGATCATCGGCGATAAGTACACGGTCGTTCATGGAGCATTCCGTTTTGTTTAGAGGCGAGAGACATTGGTTTTGCCCTGCTTGGTTAAGGTTGGCAATTTTTATATTTTTTTTAAGACATGTCTCAGAAGAGTGCCCCCGTTGAAAACGTTGGGCACTCCAGGTGCCGATCGCTAGGGCTGTGCTGTCGCACGAGTGTCAAACTTTTTGGCGAACAGCGCGCCCATGATTGCGCCAGCTATCGGAGCCAGCCAGAACAACCAGAGTTGGCTCATGTATGCCGCTCCGGCAAAAAGCGCAGGTCCAGTGCTGCGAGCAGGATTGACCGAGGTATTGGTAACCGGTATGGATATCAGATGGATGAGCGTTAAGGTCAGACCAATTGCCAGTGGTGCGAAGCCTTGTACGGCACTGGGTGATGTCACTCGCATGATGATGAACAGAAAGAAAAAAGTGGCGATGAATTCAACAGCCAGGGCCGCTGACAAACTGAATTTGCCAGGGCTAAGG
The DNA here is from genome assembly GCF_044753305.1 of Pseudomonas sp. NPDC088429. Lineage (NCBI taxonomy): Bacteria > Pseudomonadati > Pseudomonadota > Gammaproteobacteria > Pseudomonadales > Pseudomonadaceae > Pseudomonas > Pseudomonas sp. NPDC088429. Next base: position 68,297 of record NZ_JBIVMX010000025.1, read on the forward strand.
TCGCCGTATCCATTCGCTGCGAATCCGCCGACCTCAAACCCAGGCTTTCCACTGGCGATGAAATACAGCGCGGCTGCAGCGGTAATGGCGCCGATTACTTGTGCAAAAACATAAGGGACGACATCTTTTACGTCTACCCGATTACCAGCCCACAAACCTATCGTAACGGCGGGATTGAAATGCCCGCCGGAGATGGATCCCACTGCGTACGCCATCGTAAGTACAGTTAATCCGAAGGCCAATGCGACCCCCGCGAAACCAATTCCCAGTTCAGGAAATGCAGCTGCAAGTATGGCGCTCCCGCAACCGCCAAAAGTTAGCCAAAAGGTGCCCAGAAATTCTACCGCCAGTCTTTTCCTCACGTTCAGATCCTGTGTGATATGGGTGGAGTAACGTCGTCCGATTTGAATATATCGGTGGTCGGGGTTTGTTTGAATGTGATGATTTTAACGCTACCCAATCAGTCGTTAATTGATCCATGAGAATTGTCTTGTTTATTGCTTTTTTCGTCAGTTGGTGAAGTCTTTATTTAAGACAGTGCTTATGTATCTGGAGGGTGGCGTTTCCTACCCTGTGCACTCGTTAAACAGTGTTGATGGTTGTTGCATGAGACGATATATATTCAGTTTTTATTTGAGCTTGGCTCTGATGAGCGGATCGCCAATGGCGCTCGGCGAAAAGCGCGATCGCATTTCACTGCCCATTGACTTGAGCACGATTTCTATCAATGCAGAACTATCGCCAGCAAATAGAATTGTCGACCGTGCCCATGAACTAATTGGCACGCGTTATCGTTGGGGTGGCAGTAATGTTCGAGAGGGTTTTGATTGCAGTGGCTTGTTGGTTTATTTATTTAAAACCGAGGCGGGTATACAGTTGCCAAGAACCACTGCATCAATGTTCAATAGTTTGGGGGAAGTTGTGCCGCGCAAACAACTGAAACCCGGGGATGCCGTGTTCTTCAAGCATGATAGACGCCGGCCTGTTAGCCATGTAGGCGTGTACATTGGTGGCGGCCGATTTATTCACGCGCCCAGTCGCGGGAAAGTCATGCGTATTGATTTGCTTGAGAGTGATTACTGGAATAAGCGTTATCTTGCTGCCAAGCGTTTTCATGAATTTTCAGCGAATGAGTTTTATTGACCAGGTTTGCATGTCCTTTTAATCGAGCATCCCGGTCTGGACTCGCGTAGGCAGATCGCAACCTTTGGCGCTCTGTACTGTCCGAGGACCCCGGCCCAGACCGATGGTTGGCTGCTGTGTGACGGCGATCGACGCTGAAAACGGATTTTGTCGAATTTCAGCCAAAAAAAAAGACGTCCGAGGACGTCTTTTTTTTGAGTTGGTGGAGCCGGGGGGATTTGAACCCCCGTCCGCCAGTACTCCGCTGTCGGTACTACATGCGTAGCCGTTTCTATTAAGTTAACCCTCAGCGACCCGAAGGGCAGGGTGCTTTGGGCGAGTTGTGTAAGTTTTAGCCGCTTCGTCCACAACGTACTGCACGGCGATTCTGTTCTATATGACAATCACTTTGGGTTTACAGACATCCCCTGGTGATTGCTGGACCCGAAGGTACCAGAAGCTCAGGGCTAAGGCTGCTTACGCAGCGAGAGCGAATTCCTGGCCGTAGTTTTCGTCATTGGCAACTATAAGTAGTTGCAACAGTGGATTTACGACTTCTGTTACCAAGTCGGCATGCACCTAAAGTTTCGCAACCGGCGTCGAATCCTAAACGGCCCCGAACTCATTGCTCAGTACATCTGTTTGAGCAACAAGTCTGTGCAGTGTACGTCAATCGGCCGGGAAGGCCAACCCGAAGGTTGGCTTCCGGGTGTGTCAGTTACGCGTTGGATTGCGGATCTGCATTTTCGTGATCATGCCATTGGTAATTTCAACGCATTTGCCATCGTCCCCGGCAGCCTGCGCCTTCATGGCGTCTTCCTGGGCGGTCTTGACGTTGTTCAGCGAGGTTTCCGGAATGGAAGGCTGGCTGGTGACAAAGTCTTTGATAACTTGAAGATTCCCGGCACACAGGTCTTTATCCGCCGCAAACACCGGCGACGCCAGAAGTGCACCAGCGATGAACAATCCAGCAATTGCAGAATGCTTCATGGGTATCTCCTTGAACGGTAGGTCTCGGTGCTGCCGGACGGTCTGGCGGCGATGCCGAGGTCATAACAGGCTACGTTAGCGTAGTGCCTGTTCAATCGACCGCCGCGCTACGCAGGAATTCGGTTTTTTTTACATCTGGTATCAAAACGCCTGCTCACGATCACTTCTTGGTGTCACCCGAGGTTTTCTGGATTTCCAGAATCGTTTGCTGGGTTTCCGCGACGCAGTCGTCAATCTTGCCTTGGGCCTTGAGGGCCTGGGCTTTTGCCACACTGGCGGAGACGCGCGCGTTCAGCTCCGATGAAGTCTGATATTCCGATTTCGCGTTATTGATGGTTTGCAGATTGGCTTCGCACAGGCTGTCTGGTCCGGCGGCAAACGAAGTCGACGCCATCACCGAGGCAGTAACGAACAGACCGAGCAGTACAGAACGTTTCATGTGTATCTCCTTGCGCTGAGGGATCCAGACTTCGCTGACCCGGAGTGCCGGTCACCGAAAGAAGGAACGGCCCCGAGTGTTCGGGGCCTGTTCTGTGGACTGCGGTCTTGCGCAAGGGTTCTGTTTTCTTCAGCAGGCCTTCGCCTGAGTGACTCGATCGACCAGATAAACCAGACCGTGATAGTCGATGCCGCCATGTTGCGTCAGGCCGATTTCGCAGGTGCGACTGGTCGAAATTCCCTCACTGCAATGTTGCACCGCGTCCTTCAAAGTGCGTAGCGAATGGCTGTTCAGCTCCGGCGTGGTGAAGCCCTTGTCGCCGGCAAAACCGCAGCAATGAATGCCTTCCGGAATCACCACGGTTTTGCTGCATCTGCGCGCCAGATCGATCAACGCCTGGCTTTCGCCCAAGTGCTGAGTGCTGCAGGTCACATGCACGGCAATCGGTGCGTCTTGCGGGGTGAAATCCAGTCGATCGAGAAGATGCGTACGAATGAAACGCACCGGGTCGTACAGATCGAGACGGGTTTCTCCTACGTCCTGCACCAGGCGCAACGTGCACGGACTGGTGTCGCAGTAGATTGGATCGAGACCGCCGCGACTGGCGTGGAGCAGGGCACTGATCAACTCCTGACGCTTGTGTTCGGCTTGCTCGGCGTAGCCTTTTGAGGCGAAGGGCTGACCGCAGCAGAGGTTGTCCTGATTGTCCGGGAACACCACTTGGTAACCGGCCTTTTCCAGCAGACCACGGGTTTTGTCGTAGAGCGACATCTGCTCTTTATCCCCCGCCGCCGGCCCCATGACCCGCGAGACACACGCGGCCAGATACACCACACGCGGGCGTTCGTCCGACACACTCGGGCTGAAGCGAATGGCTTTCTCCGGTTGCGGCATCGCATTTGTCCACAACGGCACCTGGCCTTTGGATAGGCGCGTCAGTGTTGCCGACAGTTTCGCCAGACGCGGCGCGCCGAGCATCATCCGCGCACCGTTAGCCACATGCAGAGTGAAGCGTGCGCCTTGCAGAGTCTTGGCGAAATTTCCTTCAATCCAGTCAGCCGTTTTCTGATGCGTTGCGTGTCGGCCTCGGAGCTTTTTCACCAGCTCGCCGGTGTTGATGCCTACAGGGCAACGTTGTGCGCACAGACCGGTGGCGGCGCAGGTTTCGATGCCTTGGTATTCGTAGGCTTGTTCCAGTTCGGTGGTGTCGACGCCGGCACGTTTTTTCGCCTGAATATCGCGCCAGATCACAATGCGCTGGCGCGGGCTCAGGGTCAGTCCTTTCGACGGGCAGACCGGTTCGCAGAAGCCGCACTCGATGCACTTATCCACAATCTCGTCGGCCGCCGGCAGCGGCTTCAGGTGCTTGAGATGGATCTGCGGATCTTCGCTGAGCACCACGTCCGGGTTGAGAATGCCACTAGGGTCGAGCAGACGTTTCAGTTGCCACATCAGTTGATAGGCGTCGCTGCCCCATTCCAGTTCCACGAACGGCGCCATGTTGCGCCCGGTGCCGTGCTCGGCTTTCAGCGAGCCGCCGAACTCCACAGCTACCAGTTGCGCGACGTCATCCATGAACGCTTGATAGCGTGCGACTTCTTCCGGGTTGTTGAAGCCTTGAGTGAAGACAAAGTGCAGATTACCTTCCAGCGCGTGTCCGAAAAGGATCGCTTCGTCGTAGGAATGTTTGTCGAACAACTCGATCAAGCGGTTCACACCGATGGCCAGTTGTTCGACCGGGAAGGTCACGTCTTCGATGATCACCGTGGTGCCGGTTTTACGTACGGCGCCGACGGCAGGGAAGGTGTCTTTGCGAATGGCCCAGAGCTTGGCGTTTTCGGCAGGGTCTTCGGTGAAGTCGACCTGCTTCTCCACCGGGAAACCTCTGAGCGACGACATGATTTGCGCCAGTTGTTCCTGTAGGAGTGCAGAGGTCGCCGCGCGGGATTCGATCAGTAGCGCGCAGGCATTGTTCGACAGTTGTTGTACGAAAGCGGGCATACCCGGTTTGTCTTGCACCGAGCGCAGACTGCGGCGATCAAGCAGTTCTACAGCGGACACCGGTTGGCTTTTCAGCACGGTAACCGCGTTGCAGCAGGTCTCCACATCGGGGAAGACGATCAGCGCCGAAGCCTTGTTCGGGTGATCGATTACTGTGTCGTACGTCACCGCGCTGATGAAGCCGAGCGTGCCTTCGGAGCCGACCAGCAAGTGGCTCAAGATATCCACAGGCTCATCGAAATCCACCAGGGCGTTGAGTGACAGGCCGGTGGTATTTTTCAGACGGTATTTGTGGCGAATTCGTGCAGAGAGTTCGGCGTTGGCGCGGGTCTCGCGGCCTAAAGTCGCCAAGCGTTCAAGCAGATCGCTGTGGCTGGCGTGGAATGCCGCGACACTCGCCGCGTCTTCGGTATCGAGCCGCGTGCCATCGGCCAGCACTAACCGAATCCCGGCCAGCGTGTGATAGGTATTTTGCGCGGTGCCGCAGCACATGCCGCTGGCGTTGTTGGCGACGATGCCGCCGATTTTGCAGGCATTGATCGACGCCGGATCCGGGCCGATCTTGCGTCCGAACGGCGCCAGCCACGCATTGGCTTGCGCACCGATCACGCCCGGTTGCAGGCGGATTTGCGTACCTTGGCCACGAATCTCGCGGGCGTTCCAGTTATCCCCAAGCACAATCAACACCGAGTCGCTGATTGCCTGACCTGACAGACTGGTACCCGCCGCGCGGAAGGTCACCGGGACATGATCACGCTGAGCCAGTTTCAGCAGCGCAACCACTTCATCTTCGGATTCAACGCGGATCACCAACTGCGGAATCAGCCGATAAAAACTCGCATCGGTGCCGAAGGCCAGCGTCGATAACGGATCATCAAAACGGCGCTCGGCCGGAATCAGTTGCTGCGCATCACGCAGGAAATTCACTGGAAGCGTCATTGGTCCTCCAGGATCAGCACCACGAGGTCTTTCGGGCCGTGGGCGCCGTAGGCAAGCACTTGTTCAATGTCGGCGGTTTTCGACGGGCCGGACACCAGCAACGCATTGGTCGGCATGCCTTGCGCCCACTCGAATTCCTGTTGCACCTGATAGAAGTTGTCGCGGATTTCGCTGGCCTTGAGCAGGGCGAAATGTACTGGCGGCACCAGACTCATCAGCCGTGGTTCTTCGCGGGTTGGCCACATGATCAGGCTGCCGGTGGCGGCGATCGCGCCAAGGGTGCCGGTGAGGCTGGCCGGAGTGTCGTTGAACAGCTCGGCTTTCCATTCTTCCATTGGACGGTCGTAGGATTTCAGCGTCGGCAGGTCAGGATTGTTCGCCCAGTGTTGTGTGATTTTCTGCCCGTGGGCGGTAGTCGGTGCAATCAACAGGCTCGGTAACTGACGATCGCGCAGCAATTGCGCCAGCAACTCCGGCCACTCTTCGCCCGAGGTCATGTGGATTTCGGTGTGCACCGCTTCCATCAACTTGCGCAGTTGCGGAATGCGTTGTTCGGCGCTGTAGGTGTAGGGCTGCGTCACCAAATCGACGTCGAAGTCGTCGGCAATCGGCGTGGCGCCGGTCAGACTTTTCCGCAGTTTGCCGAGGATATTTTGCTTGGCGCTCATCAGCGATCTCCCTGTTTGGCCAGATGCTCGCGGGCCATGTCGTGCAGTGAGCGGGCGGCGGGTTTTGGTGCGCTGTGATTTTGCGTCCACGGGCCGACGTTGCTTGGCGTCAATGCTCGCAAGCGTGTGGCGAAGAAACCGAATAATCGATACAGAGTGGGTGAGCTGTTGAGCCTGGCCCAGGCGTTCCAGATAAAACGTTCCTTGCGCGAATACTTGCTGCCTTGACCGCGCATCACTTGGTGCGGGCTGTCGGGCGCTTTGACGTTTTCTTCGCGCAAGCGCCGCAGGATCGCCGGGATAGGAATTTTTACCGGGCAGACTTCACCGCAGGCACCGCACAGCGATGACGCGCTCGGGTGATCCGGGACTTTTGCCAGGCCAACCATGTGCGGGGTGATGATTTTGCCGATCGGCCCCGGATAAACCTCGCCATAGGTATGGCCACCGACGCGGGTGTATACCGGGCAATGGTTCATGCAGGCGCCGCAGCGGATGCAGTTCAAGGTCTGACGCAATTCACTGTCGGCGAATGCCTGGCTGCGACCGTTGTCGAGCAGCACAAGATGCACTTCCTGCGGGCCGTCGAGTTCGTGTTCCTTGCGCGGCCCGGAGATCATGTTGACGTAGGTTGTGATCGGAATGCCCAGCGCTGAGCGGGTCAGCAGCGACAATAACGGCACCACGTCGCGCAGGTTTTCCACGACTTTTT
>NZ_JBIVMX010000026.1:0-74918 GCF_044753305.1 Pseudomonas sp. NPDC088429
GGTTCGCGATCAGAACTTTTTCCAACTTCGCAGTCATCTAATGCTCTCCGCAGTTCATAATATGGTGAACAGCTGTTGGTCGTACTCAACCGGCTGGCCGTCTTCGACGAGGATGGACTCGATCACACCGCTGGTTTCAGCTTCGATGTGGTTCATCATCTTCATGGCTTCGACGATGCACAGAGTGTCGCCTTTCTTCACGGTCTGGCCGACTTCAACAAAGGCTGGCGAAGCTGGCGAAGATTTACGGTAGAACGTGCCGACCATCGGCGAACGGGCAACAGTGCCGTTCAGCGCTGGCGCAGCAGCGGCAACCGGGGCTGCAGCCGCTACCGGAGCAGCAACAGGTGCGGCAGCCGGTGCTTGCATCGGAGCCGGCGCGTAGTACTGCTGAGCCGGGGTTTTGCTGTGACGGCTGATGCGTACGGACTCTTCGCCTTCCTTGATCTCGAGCTCGTCGATGCCGGACTCTTCCAGCAATTCGATCAATTTCTTAACTTTACGGATATCCATGAATCATCAACTCCCAAGGGTCGGTCAGGGGCGCTTAACGCTTGTATTTCAAGTCGTTGCCTGTGTTTCAAGCTGTTCTAGTGCAGCCTCCAGGGCCAGTCGGTAACCGCTGGCGCCAAGGCCGCAGATCACTCCCACCGCTACGTCGGAGAAGTAAGAGTGATGGCGGAAAGGTTCGCGTTTGTGCACGTTGGACAAATGCACTTCGATGAATGGGATGCTCACTCCCAGCAACGCGTCACGTAATGCGACACTTGTGTGTGTAAAAGCTGCTGGATTGATCAGAATGAAATCCACACCTTCGCCGCGCGCGGCGTGGATCCGATCGATCAATTCGTACTCGGCATTGCTTTGCAGATAGAGCAGATGATGGCCGGCTTCACGGGCGCGGCGCTCCAGATCCTGATTGATCTGCGCCAGGGTCGTAGAACCGTAAGTACCGGGTTCGCGGGTGCCGAGCAGGTTCAGGTTGGGGCCGTGCAGCACCAGGAGAGTTGCCATCTGCGTTGTCCTTGTTATGGGTGAGCAAAGTTCAGAACCCGGCGACTATGCCGCAAAGACTTTGTGACTGTCCAGTTCTATGCAATAGCCAGCACGATGGGCGATGTTTGCGCAAAATATGTGACCGAGTGATTAGATCCGGTCATTCCGCAAGATAGGCGGTGATACGAATGACGCTATCGCGAGCAGGCTCACTCCTACAGTTGAAATGCGTTCCCCTGTAGGAGTGAGCCTGCTCGCGATAGCGGTTTATCAGACGCGAAAGGCCTGCACGGCTGTATGCAATTGCCCGCCCAATACCAGCAAGTTCTCGCCTTGTTCGCGCCCACGACCGATCCGCAGCAAGTTATCCCCACCCAACTGATGAATCCGCTCGCTGTGGTTGCGAATCTCGCTAACTGCGCCACTTTGTTGCGCCGTAACGTCGGCAATGCGGATGGCCGTGTCGGAAATGGTCTGGATCGCACCGACAATTTTATCCAGCGCGCCATCCGCCGCCTGCGCCTGATTGGCCGTGGCTTCGGCGTGTTCGACCTGTGCGCGCATGCCTTCGACCGATTGCCGCGCCGCCGTTTGCAGTCCGGCAATCAGCGTCTGAATTTCCGCCGTAGCCCCGGCGGTGCGCTGCGCCAGTGAGCGTACTTCCTCGGCGACTACAGCAAAACCACGACCCATTTCCCCAGCCCGCGCCGCTTCAATCGCCGCGTTTAGGGCCAGCAGATTGGTCTGGTCGGCAATCGAGCGAATCACCGTCAACACACCACCGATGGTCGCTGACTCCTCAGCCAGATGCTCGATCATCTGCGCATTGCCTTGCACTTCACCGACCAAGGCATGCAGCCCGGTCAGGCTCTGGCCGATCACGGTTTGGCCATGTTCGACGGCCAGTCCGGCATGACGGCTGGCGTCTGCGGCCTGCTGCGCATCGCCGGCCACTTGCTGAATGGTCGCTTCCAGTTCACCGAGGGAGTCGCGGATCAGCGCGGTATCGCCGGCCTGATGTTCGGCGCCGCTGTGCAGATCGTTACTCAGTTCGGCGAGGGTGCGACTGCTGCCCGCGACTTGTTCAGCATTGCCACGAATGGTGCCGACCAGATCCACCAGATAGGCGCGCAAGCGATTGAGCGAAGCCTCGATGTCGTGCAGTTCACGGTTGGTCTTACCCAGATGAATGTCGCGGCTGAAGTCGCCCTCGGCCCAGATTGAAAGCGCCGGGGCGAGATTGGTCAGGGTGCGCGAGAGCCGCCGCTGCAAGGTATCGATCAGCAACGCGATCAGCAGAATCAAGCCGATCATCACACCTTGCATCAGGCGCACTTCGCCTTGAATTTGCCCGTGTTGCGCACGCACCACCGGTTCCAGGCCGGCGATGGCCTGCTGCACAGCGGTGATTTTCTGGTGCGTGGCGGTACTGAGTTCGGTGCGTTTCTGGATCTGCTCCCGGGTACGCGCCAGCTCCGCCGGATAGCGCCCGAGCAGGCTGTTGAGTTCACGTTTGAGGCCGACACCGGCATCTTCGGCGACGGTTTTTTCGCTGCTTTCGATGCCCATCATCGCGGCGAAATCGTCGCTGCCCGATTCGTTGTTGGCGACGACGCCGAGCAAGGGCAGGGCATCGATTGCTTGAGCCTGGGAGCGGATATTGGTGACTTCGCGCTCAACATCGGCGGCCAGTTCACTGCGCCCGCTGCTGACCAGTTTGTCCCGTGCCAGCGACAGTTTGCCCAGGTGCTGCGAAGCGGCGAGCAGCGGCGTCAGATAAGCCGCATTGCCATTGGCGTAGGTGCTGAGTTGATCGAGACTGGCGCTCAGTTCACGTTCGGCCTGCAACAACAAGGCTTGCGGATCGCCGGCCAGTTTGCCGGCAGCGAGCAGGTCGGTTTTGCTGAATTCTTCCAGGCCAGTCAGGCTCGGACGCAGGGTGTCGGTCAGCGCTGGCGGTAATTCATTCAGTTCTGTCTGCAGGCCGGCGATGGCTTGGCTGGCGGCGCTCAGGCGCAAGGCGTCACCGCTGGCGAGGTAATCCTCGACGTTGCGCGCCACCTCATTCTGAAATTGCTGCGACAACCCCAGATACCGCTCCATCAACAGATACGGGCGTTCGAGGGCTTTTTGCGACCACCACAACGTGGCGCCGAGTGCGAGGCACACGGCGACCAGCAGCAGCGTATTGAGATTGGTGAGCAACTTCAGGCGCATGACGGCTACCAACGGCAGAAATGGTAAGCGACTGAATTTATTGCGGTTCTGTTACAGGGTTATGACCGAATCAGTGGAATCTGATGAAAAGGTGGCACTTTGCTTTGATTCCCGCGCCGACTGCACGCGATTGCGCCCGGCACCCTTGGCGCGGTACAGCGCCTCGTCGGCCTGGCTGGCCATCATCAAGCTGTCGCAGTCGTCGTGCATTTCCACCACGCCGGCGCTGAAGGTGCACCACAAATCCTGCGGTTGTGCCGGGTAATGGATCTCGGCGAAGCGCTGGCGGATTTCGTCGAGCACTTTGTGCGCAGCCTCTATATCGGTGTCGGGCATGACGATGGCGAATTCTTCGCCGCCGTAACGGCCGATGAAATCGGTCTTGCGCAAACGCTGCTTGAGGAACAGAGCGAGGCTCTTGATCACGCGGTCGCCCATCGGGTGGCCGTGGCTGTCGTTGACCCGTTTGAAGTGGTCGATGTCGAGCATCGCAAAGCTTAGCGGCTTGCTCTCGCGGCGGGCGCGGAACGAGCAGTCTTCGAGCAATTGCAGAATGTGCGTGTGGTTGTACAAACCGGTGAGGCTGTCGCGCACCATCCGCGCTTTCAGATTGCGCGCGCGGGCGGCGCGGTTGCGCACGGTGGTGATCAGGTGGCGCGGCTTGATCGGCTTGGTCAGGAAGTCATCGCCGCCCTCGCTCATCGCGTCGAGCTGTTTGTCCAGATCGTCCTCGGCCGACAGATAGATGATCGGCACGCTGACATAACGGTCGTTGTGGCGAATCACTTTGGCCAGCTCGGTGCCGGTGCAAGCCGGCATGTACATGTCGAGGATGATCAGATCCGGCTGGAAATCGGCCAGTTCGGCCATCGCCTGAATCGGTTCGATCAGCGTGCGTGTGACGATGCCGGCGCTGTTGAGCAAGCGCTCGGTGTGCAGGGCTTGCGCACGCGAGTCGTCGATGATCAGCACTTTATAAGGTTCGTACTGAGCGACGCAGGTGAGGACCTCGATTTTCTCCAGCAGGCTCGACGCTTCGAGGGTGCCGGTGAGGAATTCCTGGCCGCCGGCGCGCACGGCGGCGAGGCGGGTCGGGGTGTCGGTTTCGTGCAGGCTGAAGAACAGCAGCGGCAGCGGTTCATCCAGACCGACTTGCGCTTCGGCGGCGAGTTTCAAGCCGATGCCGGCACCGCTGAAGTCCACGTCCATGACGATGGCGGCGGGCAAGCGCTCGACCATCGACGAACGAAAGGCTGCCACGCTGTCCAGCGCCTGCGCGCTGAGACCGAAAAATTCCAGTTGTTTGGCCAGTCGCTCGGCGCGGTCGTGATCCTGCAGCATCACGTAGATCGGCTTGCGCAGCGGCGGCAGGAAGGTCTGGTCGAGTTGATCGCCATGACGCAGGCCGGTGCGCGACAAACGCTGCATCAAACGATTGAGGTCGGTGATCAGACCGCTGCTGAGACGGCCGCGATTGGCGTCCACTGCTTGCAGCGATTGACTGATGTGGTGCGCCAGTTGCGTGTGTTCGGGCTGTTCGAAGCGCTCGGCAAAACGCAGCAGGCGCAAGTTCGCCTCGCTCAGTTCGGCGAGGTCGACGGTGGACCACTCACTGCGTTGCAGGCGCTGCCATATCTCAAGAATCTGACGTGCCTGATGAATTACCCGCTGGGCAAAGTGGTGCTTGAGACGCTCACGGCTGGGGTCTTCTGGCTCGGTCATATCCTGACTACTAGTTAGGCTGCATGCTGAGGGCGACTGGTGGCTCTATGCTAGCACCTCTTTTCCCTTACACGAGCGTCGTACTGCAATAATCTGCAATGCGTCATCATTCAGTTTCTGACCGATCGGTTTTGTTTTCGACCTGCTCGTCGGTGAAGTCCCCGTGATCTGGGGGCGTTATAGAGGCAGGGTGATTTTCGGGTGGATTTTTTGTTCACGCTTTTATCATCGCGGTGAATGCGCTTTTCGATTGTTTTCAAGCGCCTGCATGCGTGTGAAGGGCGCTCGGGTATCAGGGAAACCCTTAGTTCGGCGCGAAGCGTCATTTGCCCACACGATTTGCGGCTTATCTTTACGCGCGGGTGCCCGGCTCTGGCACGTTGTTGTATGGTTGTGGTCGAACCGTTGAACCCAAGTGATTGAAAGGATATCGCCATGCTGGACTGGAAAAACCGCGCGGGCAGCGCGCCTGAACGTGCCGCCGAGCCCAAGTCGGCCACCCGCAGCTATGTTGGCGGGCTGCTGTTCAGCCGCGCATTGGCCACACTGATCGGCATTTATCTGCTGGTGACCATCGGCCTCGGCTGGTACTGGAGCCAGGAGCCGGCGCTGTTTCCGGTCGCACAAAACGCGCAAGTGGCTGCCGAGAAAGAAGGCAAGCAAATGGTCATCGGCTACACCACGGTCGAAACCCTGAAGACCGTCGCGGGCACCTTGCTCAACAAACCGGGCGGTTACATTTCCAACGACCGCTTCCCGCCAGGCCTGTGGATGGACAACACGCCAAGCTGGGAATACGGCGTGCTGGTTCAGGTGCGCGACCTGACCCGTGCCCTGCGCAAAGACTTCGCCCGCTCGCAATCGCAGTCTGCCGAAGACGCCGATTTGGCCAAGGCCGAGCCGCGTTTCAACTTCGACAACAAGAGCTGGATTCTCCCTTCCAGCGAGTCCGAGTATCAGGAAGGTATCAACTCGCTAAGCCGTTATCAGGCGCGTCTGTCGGATCCGAGCCAGAAAAACGCACTGTTTTATGCGCGTGCTGACAACCTGAACAACTGGCTGGGCGATGTCGGCACCCGTTTGGGTTCGCTGTCGCAACGTCTGTCGGCCAGTGTCGGTCGGGTCAAGCTGAACACCGCGCTGAAAACCGAAACCCCGGCGGTGGGTGAAGTGCCGCAGGTCGATGAGGAAATCGTCGAGACGCCGTGGATGCAGATCGACAACGTCTTCTACGAAGCACGCGGTCAGGCGTGGGCGCTGTCGCACTTGCTGCGCGCTATCGAAGTCGACTTCGCCGATGTACTGGCGAAGAAGAACGCCACCGTCAGCGTGCGTCAGATCATTCGTGAACTGGAAGCCTCGCAGGAACCGGTGTGGAGTCCTATGATTCTTAACGGTAGCGGCTTCGGCGTTTTGGCCAACCACTCGCTGGTCATGGCCAACTATATTTCCCGTGCGAACGCTGCTGTGATCGATCTGCGTCAACTGCTTAATCAGGGATGAGTCATGTCCGATAGCGCGAAAGAGGCGGCGCACCGTGCCGCCTCCGATGCCGAACAGATTGCCTGGGTCGACGAGCAGGACAACCTGCTCGGCGCTCTGGTGCGCGCCGATCTGCGCGAGCGCGGGCTGATCGGTCGCGGCACGTACATCATGCTGTTCAATTCCGCCGGTGAGCTTTGCGTGCATCGGCGCACTTTGAGCAAGGCGATTTATCCCGGTTACTGGGACGTCGCGGCGGGCGGCATGGTGCAGGCTGACGAGACTTACGCCGAGTCGGCCGCCCGTGAGCTGGAAGAAGAGCTGGGCGTCAGCGGCGTGGAGTTGACCGCTCACGATCATTTCTACTTCGAAGACACTGGCAACCGTCTCTGGTGTTCGGCGTTTTCCGCGGTCTGGGACGGCCCGCTGAAACTGCAGCCGGAAGAGGTGCTGGAAGCGCGCTTTATTCCGGTCGAGCAGGTCATGCAGGAAATCCGGCAAAAGCCTTACTGCCCGGACTCGCTGGCCGCGTTGAAGCGCTATCTCAAGGCGCAACAAAGCGACGTCGCAAAGAACACATAAATTGGCGCTGATTGGCACTTAGCAATCGGGTTTTTTGCCGTTACACTGCGCGACCTTTTCAAGCTGCACCGAATAGTTTGAGGTTGGCCTGCTGACCCACTGTAGGAGCTGCCGAAGGCTGCGATCTTTTGATCTTGTTTTTCAAGAGCAGGATCAAAAGATCGCAGCCTTCGGCAGCTCCTACAGGTCAGCAGTCTCGTCGCCAAATTCCGGTGCAGTAGCGCTGCCCCTGCCTGAGTGGGGCTTCGCGGTCGATGACCTTGCCCAAGGTCGCGATCAGTCTTTGTCCTCCCAAGAGGATTGCCGGTGGCCAAAAAAGCCGCATCCTTCGCCGCCCTTGGTGGCCTGGTATTTTCCACCGACGCAGGTCGTCATTGCCCGGAATGCAGTAAGCCGGTGGACGTCTGTATCTGCAAACAAACCGTGATCCCGGCAGGGGACGGCATTGCCCGCGTGCGTCGCGAGAGCAAGGGCCGCGGCGGCAAGACGGTGACCACCATCACCGGCGTGCCACTGGCCGAAGACGCGCTCAAAGAGTTGGCGACAACGTTGAAGAAACGTTGCGGCACTGGCGGGGCGCTGAAAGACGGGATCATCGAAATCCAGGGCGATCATGTCGAGCTACTCTTGGCTGAGCTGATCAAGCACGGTTTCAAAGCAAAGAAGTCCGGCGGCTAGCAGCCTCTGTGAAATCCATCTGCGGCTTGATCCGGCGCTGAATTCATTCAGATCCGGCGTCGTCTCCATGGTTTTCACAGAGCCTGTTCATGACCGGTTTCTAAACTCCACGCGGTCAGCGCGGTCTACCGCCGCGCTGACGAATCGTCATTTTCATTCTTTAGACTGCGCCAGCCTGCGATCAGGCGACGCACTATGACTTCTTTATAGGGGACTTCGATGTCCGTTCGTCGCACACGTAAAGACGATGGCAGCCAATGGACAGTTGCGGACAGCCGCAGTGTTTACGGGATTCGCCATTGGGGGGCCGGGTATTTCGCGATCAATGAAGCCGGTCGCGTCGAAGTTCGTCCGAACGGCCCGAGCAGTTCGCCTATCGACCTGTTCGAGCAAGTCGACCAACTGCGCAAAAGCGGTTTGTCCTTGCCGTTGCTGGTTCGTTTCCCCGACATCCTGCAAGACCGTGTCCGCCAGTTGACCGGCGCCTTCGATGCGAACATCGAGCGTCTGGAATACCAGAGCAAGTACACCGCGCTGTACCCGATCAAGGTTAACCAGCAAGAAGCGGTGATCGAGAACATCATCGCCACCAAGGACGTCTCCATCGGTCTGGAAGCCGGCTCCAAGCCTGAGCTGCTGGCCGTGCTGGCGCTGGCGCCGAAGGGCGGCACCATCGTCTGCAACGGTTACAAGGATCGCGAGTTCATTCGTCTGGCGCTGATGGGTCAGAAGCTTGGCCACAACGTGTTCATCGTCATCGAGAAAGAATCCGAAGTCGCTCTGGTGATCGAAGAAGCCGCCTCGCTGAAGGTCAAGCCACAGGTCGGCCTGCGCGTGCGTCTGTCGTCGCTGGCCTCGTCGAAGTGGGCGGATACCGGTGGCGAGAAATCCAAATTCGGTCTGTCGGCGGCGCAACTGCTGTCGGTGGTCGAGCGCTTCCGCGCGGCCGGTCTGGATCAGGGCATTCGCCTGCTGCACTTCCACATGGGTTCGCAGATTGCCAACCTCGCTGACTATCAGCACGGTTTCAAAGAAGCGATTCGTTACTACGGCGAGCTGCGCAACCTCGGTCTGCCGGTCGATCACATCGACGTCGGTGGCGGTCTGGGCGTCGACTACGACGGCACGCACTCGCGCAACGCCAGCTCGATCAACTACGACATGGACGATTACGCCGGTGTCGTGGTCGGCATGCTCAAGGAATTCTGCGATGCGCAGGCCCTGCCGCATCCGCACATCTTCTCCGAAAGCGGCCGCTCGCTGACCGCGCACCACGCAATGCTGGTGGTGCAGGTGACTGACGTCGAGAAGCACAACGACGAAATCCCGCAGATCGAAAACAAGGAAGCGCTGCCGGAAACCGTGCAGTGGCTGGTTGACCTGCTCGGCCCGACCGACATTGAAATGGTCACCGAAACCTACTGGCGCGCGACTCACTACATGAGCGACGTGGCCGCTCAGTACGCCGACGGCAAGCTGACATTGGCCGAGAAAGCCTTGGCTGAGCAGTGCTACTTCGCCGTGTGCCGCCGCCTGCACAACTCGCTGAAAGCCCGTCAGCGTTCGCACCGTCAGGTGCTCGACGAGCTCAACGACAAACTGGCCGACAAGTACATCTGCAACTTCTCGGTGTTTCAGAGCCTGCCGGACACCTGGGCGATCGATCAGGTACTGCCGATCATCCCGTTGCACCGTCTCGACGAAGAGCCGCTGCGCCGTGCCGTGCTGCAGGATCTGACCTGCGACTCCGACGGCAAGATCAATCAGTACGTCGACGAGCAGAGCATCGAAACCAGCCTGCCGGTACACGGTTTGAATGAAGGCGAAGACTACCTGCTGGGCGTGTTCCTCGTGGGCGCCTATCAGGAAATCCTCGGCGACATGCACAACCTGTTCGGTGACACCGACTCGGTGAACATCTACCAGAACGCCGATGGCAGCGTGTACCACGCCGGCATCGAGACCCACGACACCATCGAAGACATGCTGCGTTACGTGCACTTGTCGCCGGAAGAACTGATGACCCACTACCGCGACAAGTGCGCCAGTGCCCGCATCAGTGCCAGCGAGCGCACGCAATTCCTCGATGCCTTGCGTCTGGGTCTGACCCGCTCCTCCTACCTGTCTTCCTGACGGCAGGTTGTCCTTAAACCGGGTTGTCTGAAATTTTCCCCACTGGCTGTGGAAAATTCGGATAACCCGGTGGGACATATCCCAACTTCCCCGCGAAATCCTTGGCCATCCCGGCCAGCAAAGTCATCCGGTCTGCTTTTCGCGTAGGTCATTTCCTAAGTTGTACTTCGGCACTCTACTCAGCCATGGGTCTCGGCGAGAATCCCCGGCCGCCCCTCCTGTAGAGATCCGCCTATGTTTGATCCAGTCAACGAGCCGACCTTTCGTCTCGATGTAGCGGGTCTGTCCGACGCCTTTGAAGTGCTGGCGTTTACCGGTAACGAAGCCCTCAGCGAACCCTTTGCGTTTGAGATCGATGTGTTGATCGACGATGTGCAACTGGATCTCGCCGGTCTGCTGCACCGCTCGGTTTTCCTGCATTTCGATGCGCAGCGCAACGGTGTGCACGGGCAATTGCACAGCCTGGTTCAGCACGAGCATGGCCCGGGCGTCCGCCTGTGTCGCGCGCGGTTGGGGCCAAAATTGAACTGCCTGGCGTTGCGTTTCAGTCAGCGGGTGTTCAGTGGTTGCTCGGTGCCGCAGATTCTCGCGCAAGTGCTCAAGGAACACGGGATCAGCGGTGGGCAGCGACGCTTCGAGCTGGGCGGCGACTATCCGCCGTTGTCGTTCTGCACCCAATACCGCGAGTCCGACCTGCAACTGCTGCAGCGGTTGTGCGCGCAGGCGGGCATCCACTATCACTTCGAGCATCGGCGTGACGGCCATTGTCTGGTGTTCGGTGACGATGTCGCGCAATTGCCTCGGGCCGGTGCCGCGCAATTTGCTGACGTGATAGAAGACGAAGCGCCGGCGGTGCGTCGCTGGCAATTGCACAACGCATGGTCGCCGAGCGAGGGCGGTACGCAAGCGGCGCAGAGGGCCGAGGGCGAAACCGATCTGGCCTGCTTGCGCAGTGGCCGCTGGTTGCCGCTGGCGGGTCATCCGTTTGCCGAGTGCAACCGTGAATGGCTGCTGTCGCGTGTCGAACATCACGCCGATATGTCCCTTGAACAACCGTACGCCAACCGGATTTTCGCGGTCTTGCAGGATGCCGCGCCGGTACCGGAAACCGTACCCGCGCGCCCGCGCATGCACAGTTTGCAACGGGCCTGGGTGGTGGCGGTCGACGAGCCGCGTCCGGATCGCTCGCGGCCGGTGGCGGTGCAGTTCGACTGGCTGTATCAGGGCGAAGGCGCTGCGGCCAGTCATTGCTGGCTGCCGCTGGCGCCGGCGTTGGCCGACCAGGCGTTGCCATTGCTGCGCGAAGGGGTCGAGGTGGTGGTGAGTTTTCTTGAAGGCGATCCGGATCAACCGGTGATCAGCGGGGTTTTACAGGCGCCGCTGGCCGATGAAGAGCCTGAGCAAGATACCCCGTTGCCGGAGCAGATCATCACCGAAGGCCTGCCGCAATGGCTGAAGTCGGCGCAACCGTTGCTGCTGCTGTGCCTGATCCCCGGCGGCGGCAGTTACAACCATTGTCGCGAATCAATCTGCAGCTGCAGGTTGGTCAGTGAACTCGACCAGAGCGGTCGCGGATGAGCGACGTCATGCTCGAACCGCTGGCGCAATGGCTGCTACTCGATGTCCAGGAAGCACCGCAGGCGCTGAAGATGCTGCGTGAAGAATTCGCCGGATTGCGGCACTTCTGGCTGTTCGATGCCACGGAGTTTCAACCGCTGCGCGAGCACGGGCCGTTGTTGATCGAGTTGCACGACAGCGAGGCGCTGCTGGAATGCTGTCAGCGCGACCCGCAGACCTGGCGTGGCTTGTTACTGGACAGCGAAGTGTCGAGCGCGGAATTGCTCCTGCATTTGCGGCGCATGCTCACCGTGTCGTTCGGCCTGCATCACCGCGCACTGCTGAGTTTCTACAACCGCCAGACTGCGAGCTATTTCTTCGACGCTTGCGATGCCCGCGAATTGAGCCGTTGGCTCGGGCCGATTCAGCAGTTGCGCTGGTACGGTGGCACCTGGGCCGACCGGGCGATTGGCAGTCACGGCTGGCAGCAATTGCGCAATCCACGCTTGGCGGTGGCGCCGCTCGGGGTTGAAGAAAATCTGACCGCGCAGCAACGCGAGCGCCTGCAAACCTGTCTGCTGGAGCAGCACATCTGGCGCTGGTGCCAATCGCTTGGAACCGACTACGCGACTATGGCCTCCCATGTTCAACAAGGTCTGGCGCTGGGCTTCAGCGACCGCGGCGTGCTTGACGGCTGGTTGTGGCTACGCTTGCTGCATCCGCGCGCTGTGTTGGTGCCGCCACCGGCGGGATTGACCCAGCAGGAAGGGCTCGACCATGTGCGTCGTCAGTGGCAGAACGATCAACCCTGAAATAGAGGCTCGGCATTCATGGCAGTCACTTTGCGGCAACGGTTTGGCGCGCTGATCGGCGGGATTTTACTGTTGGTGCTGGGCGGTTGCTCGCCGGTGAAAGTGCTCAATGCCCTGACGCCCGAACATACCTTCGATAAAACCGCTGGCATTGTCTACGGCGATGATCCACGGCAGAAGCTCGACGTCTATGTGCCGCGTCATCCGCTCAAGGACGCGCCGGTGGTGGTGTTTTTCTACGGCGGCAGCTGGAACAGCGGCGACCGTGGTGACTACACCTTTGTCGGCGAAGCGCTGGCGTCGCGGGGGATTGTTGCGGTGGTGGCGGATTATCGGCTGTATCCGCAGGTGCGTTATCCACTGTTTCTTGAAGACGGCGCGCGGGCGGTGGCGTGGGCCAAGGCACACATCAGTGAGTATTCCGGCAATCCGCAGCGCCTGTATTTGCTGGGGCACAGCTCCGGCGCCTACAACGCGGCGATGCTGGCGCTGGATGGGGATTTGCTGGGGAAGGTCGGCATGTCGCCGAAAGATCTCAGCGGCTGGATCGGTCTGGCCGGGCCGTATGATTTTCTGCCGATCGAGAACCCTGATGTGCGCCCGGTGTTCTTCTGGCCGAATTCGCCGCCGCAATCGCAGCCGATCAATCACGTCAGTCGCGGCGCGCCACCGGCGTTGCTGATTGCTGCGAGCAAGGATGATCTGGTCAATCCGACGCGCAACACCGGCGGCCTCGCTCGCAAACTGCGCGAAGCCGGGGTGCCGGTGCAAGATTTGTATTACTCGCGGCCCAGCCACATCACATTGGTGGCGACACTGTCACGACCACTGCGGCGATTGGCGCCGGTGCTCGATCAGGTGGTCGGTTTTATCGAGCACACGCCCACTCAGTGAGTGCCACCGTTGAACCAGCCGTCATTGCGCTTGAGCCACAGCGCTTGCGCGCCGAGCGTCAGGCTGCGCAAGACCATGAACAGCAGAAACGTTATCCACAAGCCGTGATTGCCCAGACCTTGCAGCGCCCAGGCGAAGGGCAGCAGCAGAACCACGGTCATCAACATGCCATTGCGCATTTCCCGCGCGCGGGTGGCGCCGATGAACAGGCCATCGAGCAAGTAGCTCCACACCGCAATCAACGGCAGCACGGCGAGGTAGGGCAGGTAGATGAATGCGGTGTCGCGCACGCTCTGGATGTTGGTCTGCATCTCGATAAACAGATGCCCGCCGAGCAGAAACAGCACGGCAAAACCGACGCTGGCGATCAATGACCATCCGCCAGCCACCACCAGCGATCGACGCAACGCAAGGCGATCACGCGCGCCGATGGCGTGGCCGCAGAGGGCTTCGACGGCGTGGGCCAGACCGTCGAGGGCGTGGGCGGTCAGCAGCAAGCCATTGAGCAGCAACGCGTTGGCGGCGACGGTGGCATCACCCAGCCGCGCGTCTTGCACGGTGATCAGGAAAAACACCGATTGCAGGGCGAGGCTGCGGATGAAGATGTCGCGATTGACCGCCAGCAACGGCCGCCAGCTCTGCCACAGCTTCAACGCCGCCCAGGCAATGTGCCCCGGATACGCACGCAGGGCTTTGCGGGTCATGTAGAGGCCGAGCAGGGCGCCGCTCCATTCGGCGATCACCGAAGCGCGGGCCGAACCGACCACGCCCCAGTCCAGACCGATGACGAACCACAGATTGAGGGCGATGTTGATCAGGTTGGTGCTGAGCAGAATCGCCAGCGGCGCCCGCGCGTTCTGCGTGCCGAGGAACCAGCCGACCAGCGCGTAGCTGGCCAGCGCCGCCGGCAGGCCGAACAGCCGCGTATGGAAAAACTCCCGGGTGAGCTGATCCAGCTCCGCCGACGGCTGCATGAAATGCAGAGCTACGCCGCTCAACGGCACGCCGAGGGTGCCAAGCACCAGCGCCAGACCCATCGCCAGCAGCAGCCCTTGCAAGAGAATCTGTCGCAACGCCGCGCCGTCACTGCGCCCGGCTGCTTGCGCGGCAAAACCGGTAGTGCCCATGCGCAGAAAACCCATGGCCCAGGCGAGAAAGGTGTACAGGCTGGCGCCGACTGCCACGGCGCCCAGTTGATGGGCGTGGGGCAAATGGCCGATGACAGTGCTGTCGACCAGCGCCACCAGCGGCACGGAAATATTCGAAAGGATCATCGGCGCAGCCAGCGCCCAGACCTTGCGGTGAGTCGGGCGGTCGCGCCAGTCGGTGGTCAGGTTGGACATGCGGGCTCCTTGGGGGAGCGGCATTGTAGCGATTAACGCAATCCCCCTGTAGGAGTGAGCCTGCTCGCGATAGCGGTGTGTCAGCTAGAGATGTTTCAACTGAACCACCGCTATCGCGAGCAGGCTCACTCCTACAGGAGGGCGGTGGTGTCAGTGAATAATCCAGCTCAGCAACCACAACCCCAGCAACAACCAGATAATCCCGGCAATGACCGACGCATTCATAAACGCCCGAATCGCCGACCACAACAGCATTAACCCGACAATCAGCGCGATGATGCTGATGATCGACGTGTCCATCCCCAGCGTCTTCGCCAGCCCGTCGACAAAGTTGCCGCCGGCATTGCTCAGAATATTGAACAGCCCGCTGAGGCCATCGACGATAAAGCGGATCACCGACCCGAGCGCCTGGCCGAGCCATTCGAAAAAGCTTTCTACCTGCATGTGTGCATCCTGATGAAAGAGCTGAGCCTTGGGCCACAACGCAGGTGGCCGAGTTCCCTGCATGATAGTGGGTTTACACCGCCCTTGTAGGAGTGAGCCTGCTCGCGATAGCGGTGTGTCAGTCAACGGTGATGTTGAATGCAATGGCGTCATCGCGAGCAGGCTCACTCCTACAGGGTTTGCGCTTGCCTTCAGCGGGCATCCGCTTGAAGCTATACGCCTTCAGGAGAGCCCGATGAACCTTGTTGAACTGACCGAACGCCTGCACGCCATTCGCGACCGTAATGACTGGCGGCAATTTCACAGCCCGAAAAACCTGGCCATGGCCGCCAGCGTCGAGATGTCTGAGCTGGTGGAAATCTTCCAGTGGCTGAGCGAAGACCAGTCGCGCCAGTTGCCCGCTGACAAACTCGCCCACGCCGGGCAGGAAGTCGGCGATATCGTGCTGTACCTGTTGCTGCTGTGCAGCGAGTTGGGGATGGACATGAATGAAGTGGTGCGCGCCAAGCTCGCCGACAGCGAACGGCGGTTCAGCTGATGAGCGACCGGCATTTCGATCAGTTGGCGACGCGTTTCGCCGAAAAAATCTACGGTGGCGCCAAAGGCGCGATTCGCCTCGCGGTGTTGCAGGCCGACCTCGCTGAAGCGCTGCCGGATCGGCCGTTGCGCGTGCTCGACATCGGCGGTGGGCTCGGCCACATGTCGCTGTGGCTGGCCGAGCGTGGCCACGACGTGACCTTCACCGAGCCGGCCGAACCGATGCTTGAAGGCGCGCGCCAGCGTTTCGCCGAAGCCGGGCAGACCGCGACGTTTATTCAGGCGCCGTGGCAGGAATTGCTTGGGCAACTCACCGAACCGTATGACCTGGTGATCTGCCACGCCGTGCTCGAATGGCTCGCCGAACCCCACGCGATCCTGCCGGTGCTGCATCAATTGACCAAGCCCGGCGGCTGGCTGTCGTTGGCGTTCTACAACCGTGACGCGCTGATTTACCGCAACCTGCTCAAAGGCCATTTCAAGAAAATGCGCAAGAACGACATGGCCGGTGAAAAGCAGAGCCTGACCCCGCAGCAGCCCCTCGATCCACGGGAATTGGCAACGCAACTCGAAGGGTTGTGGCAGGTCGAAACTCAGAGCGGGATCCGGGTTTTCCACGACTACATGCCGGTGGAATTCCAGGCCCGCGCCGAACTTGTCGATTTGCTCGAGATGGAGCTCGCTCACCGTCGCCACCCAAGCTTCGCCGGGCTTGGGCGTTACTTGCACTGGATCTGCCGGCCGATCTGATCGGAGCGCGAAATGAAAGCTCAATCCGGGTTATTGCTGATCTGTCTGGGGTTGGCCGCCTGCGAGGGCAGCAACCCTTATGTGGCGCAATCGCGGCCCTTGCCGCCGGCGCCGCCGCAAGCCGCCAACACCTTTGATCGCAGTGCTTATCCAGCGCCGCCGCGTGATTACGGACGCTATCGCAGCTGGGCCTGGCTCAACGGCCAATTGCCGCCGGGCACGGCATGGGCGGATTCGGCGCAAGTGGCCGAGGCGGTGAGCAACGCGCTGGATCAGCGTGGTTTGCGCCCGCTGCACGACAATCGTCCGGCCGACCTGTTGGTCAGCGCCAATCTGAGTCTGCAAACACGCTTGCGTCAGGTGCAGGACGATTACGGCTACTACGGCGGCGGATACAGTGGCTATGATCGTTATGGTCGGGGTTACGGGATGTACAACAGCGTGCCGATCGTGCGCACGTACTCCGAACAAGTGGTCGTCGTTCAGGTGGATCTGTTCGACGCCGGTACCGGACAACCGGTCTGGAGTTCCAGCGCCGAAACAGGCACCCGTGGCAACCAGAGTGATCAAGCTGATTCGATCCGGGAGGCTGTGGAAAAGGCCATGTCGGCGTATCCTCCCAGTTAGCTTCTTGCAAATGAGAAGCTTGTGCAGGTCATGTCTTCTACCGGAGAAAAACCATGTTCCGTCGTCTCGCCTTACTGGCCATGGCCGCGTTGCTCAGCGCCTGCGCCGCCAATCAGGTCAATCATGACTTCGACGCCAGCCGCGATTTTGCTGCCTATCGCAACTGGAGCTGGAAAGAACCCGCCCTGCAATATCGCCCGGATGATCCACGGATCAAAAGCGACCTGACCGAGCAACGCATCCGCCAGGCCGTCACCGATCAACTCGATCAGCGCGGTTTGCGCCCGGCCGCTGCCGGGGCCAAGGGTGATTTGAGTGTGCAGACTTACTTGATCGTCGAGGATCGTCAGCAGCAAGTGACGACCAACTACGGCGGCGGTTGGGGTGGTCCGTGGAATGGCTACTGGGGCGCGCCGATGTATAACGAAACACGCAACATCACCTACAAAGTCGCGACCATCCAGATCGACTTGCTCGACGGCAAGGACGGCAAACTGGTGTGGCGCGGCAGCGACGAACAAATGCTCGCCAGCAAACCGAATCCGGAAGATCGCAGCAACGCCATCCGCGAGACCGTCACCCGCATCCTCGCCAACTACCCACCGCGCTGAAATGATGTAAAAAATCCCCTGTAGGAGCTGCCGAAGGCTGCGATCTTTTGATCTGTTTTTCTAAAAGCAAGATCAAAAGATCGCAGCCTTCGGCAGCTCCTACAGGGATTCGTCAGCGTTCGTTTGCAGGCGCGTCTACACTCAATCGCATCAATGGAGGTTGCGCTCGGCAGTGCGCCGGCAAAGGAGTGCGCCATGTCGCCTCGTTCGCAGTTCAATGGCCCGGCCCGGCAACGCGGGGCGATCGGGTTGATGGCGGCTGCCACCCTGAGTGTGGCGCTGGTGGCGATGCTGTTGGTGGTCGACACCGGGCGCTTGTACATGGAGCAGCGCAAATTGCAGCGGGTGGTGGATAACGCTGCGCTGGAAGCGGTGAGCCGTGGCGGCAACTGTCTGCCCGGTTTGACCGCTGCCACTTACGCCGGGCAAAGCGCGGTGCGTAATGGTTTTACCGTCGATGCCAACAACACCCTCGCCACCACCTGTGGTTCATTAGTCACGGCCGCGACCGGATTGCGCTCGTTTACCGCGGATGCCACGCAAGCGGCAGCGGTGCGGGTAGTCGGCAGTCACACCCTCACCACCAGTTTTGCCGGCGGCGTGCAGGCGTTATTCAGTGGCACGGCGGTCAGCCTCAACACCACGCTTAACGCCACGGCCGTCGCCGCGAAACCCCAGCCGACCATCGCCCAACTGAACATTCGCAGCACGTTGGCCACGATCAATACCGCGCAATCGAACATCCTCAATCCGCTGTTTTCCGGGCTGCTGGGCGGCAACGTCAACCTCACGGCGCTGGGCTGGAACGGTTTGCTCAACACCGATATCAACCTGCTCAGCTACCTCAACCAATTGGCGATCAACCTCAATGTCGCCGCCGGCAATTACACGCAGCTGCTCAACACCCAGGCCACGGTCACCCAACTGATTCAGGCCGCCGCGACGGTGGTGCAACTCAACGGCGCGACGGCGGATGTGATCACTGCACTGGGCCAGTTGCAGGTGGCGGCGATCAACGCGGCGCCGGTCAAACTTGGCGATATTCTGCAATTGCAGACCGGCACCACGGCGGCGGGGCTCGACGCCAATCTGCAACTGCTGCAACTGGTGCAGGGCGTGATTCAACTGGCCAACAGCAAAAGCGCGGTGGCGGCGACGTTGCCGATCAGTGTGTTGGGGCTGGCGAATGTCACGGTGAAAGTGAAGGTGATCGAGCCGCCGCAGTTTTCTGCGATTGGTGATCCGGCGCTGGCCAAGGTTGATCCGCTGGGGGCGAACCGGATTTATGTGCGCACTGCGCAAATTCGCACGCTGATTTCAACGAATCTGCCGGTGCTGAGCGGCGTGACCGGGCTGACCAGCGCCGTGCTTGGACTAGTCGGTGCATTGACGCCGACGCTCAATGCGCTGCTGAGTCTGGACTTGGTCGGCACGCTGAACTCGCTGGGCTGTCTGCTTGGCGCGGGTTGCGAGCAACTGGATCCGCAACTGCTGCCGACGCCGCGAATCGACATCAGCCTGGATGTTGGCGGTGCGAAAAGTTATGTCACCGATTTCCGCTGCCCGACGGGCGCTACCGGCACCAAAAGCCTGACCGCCCACACCGTCACGTCGATTGCCGACCTCAAACTCGGCAAGATCGACGCGACCAATGCGTTCTCTTCGGCTGCCGAACCGACGGTGTCTCCGTTGGCATTGATCGATCTGGGTATCGTCACCTGCCACAAAATCCTCGGGCTCGGAACCTGTGATGCATCCACCCACGTCCCTTTCGGCGCCGGCGGTATCGGCATCATGCTCGACACCAGCGTCGCGCAAAACTCGCAGGATCTGGTGTTCTCCAGCTCAACGCCGTTCGCCACCCCGGCCAACCTGAAATTGCCGCCGAGCATTCAGGCGGCCGTGCCGACTACCAACATCGTCAACAGCCTGTCGAACACGCTGGCGGGGGTTAACCTGATTGTCTATCGACCGCTGGGTAGCAATCCGTTGGGTGCCATTGTCACGGGCGTCGCCTCACTGATCAGTGACGTCACCAACCGTTTACTCCCAGCGGTCACCGCTGTGCTGAGTCCCTTGCTGGATCCTATTCTCAACAACCTGCTAAAAAGCCTCGGCATCAACCTGATGGACGTCGACGTCGGCGCCAACATGACCTGCGGGCAAACCGGCAAAGCCTATCTAGTCATCTAATCGTCCGCCGCAATCGGCAGTTCAATACAAAACCGCGCGCCCTCAACCGAGTTGCGCACGCTCAAAAGCCCGCCCATGTTGTCGATGATCCCGTAACTCACCGACAGCCCTAACCCAGTGCCGACACCAATCGGTTTGGTGGTAAAAAACGGCTCGAAAATCCGCTCGAGCAAACGCGGGTCAATGCCGCCACCGTTGTCCTCGACCCACAGCCTGACCTTCTCATCATCCCGCTCGGCATAAATCGAAATCCACGGTTTGAAGCTCGAATCCTTCTCACGCTTGCTCAACAACGCATCGCGGGCGTTGACCATCAGGTTGATCAACACCTGCTCCAGTTGATCGACATAACCGCGCACCTGCACCTGAAAACCGGTGTCGCTGATGCGCAGATCCACGCCTTTACCGCGCATGCCTTCAGCCAACAGTGACAACGTGCCTTCGATGGCCGCCGCCGGATTGAACAGTTGTTGCTCGATCTCCGAACGGCGGCCGAACACGCGCATGTGATCGACAACCTTGGCCGCACGCTGCACCTGCGCGTCGATGCGGTTGAGTTTGTCGGTCAGGTAATCGACCTGCACATCGCCGTTACTCAAGCGCTTGAGCACGTTGACGATAGCCATGCGCATCACGTTCAGCGGCTGATTGATTTCGTGGGCGAGCCCCGTGGCCATCTCGCCGAGGGTGGCCATTTTTGCGCTCTGCGTGAGTTGCTGCTGCGAGCGGCGCACTTCGGTGTTGTCGCGACCCACCGCTTGCACTTCGATCAACTGCCCGCGCTCATCGAACACACCGCGATCCGACCACACCCACCAGGCATGTTCGCGGCCAGGCAATTGCAGGCTGATTTCGGCGGTGCTCACCGGGTTGTCCGGGGTCAGCAGCGTCAGGCGCTGGACGAACGCGGCGCGCTGCTCGTCGGACATCCAGGTGCCCAGATCGATGCCCGGCAATTGCTCCGGCGTGCATTCCAGATAGTTAGCCAGTGGCCGGTTGCCGAAAGTCAGGGTCAGATCCGGACGATAGCGGCAGATCATCGCCGGTGAATCTTCGACCAGAATCCGATAGCGCTCTTCGCTTTGTTTGATCCGCTCAGCGGCCAGCGTCGCATCGGTGACATCCAGCCACAGGCCAACAGCTTCGACCGGTAAACCGAGGTCGTTGCGCAGCAGTTTGGCCTCGTCGAGCAGCCAGTGATAATCGCCACGGCTGTCACGCAGGCGATAACGCGCACGCACCGAACCTTCACGCAGCAACTGCCGAGTACGCTGGAAATACACCTCGCGATCTTCCGGATGCAAGCGTTCGATCAGCGCCGCCGCGCTGCAATCTTCCAGACGCAAACCGAGCAGCGGTTGCAGGCTGGCGCTGAAAAATGCTGGTTGCAACGCACCTTCGGCGTAGTGCTGCACGTAAATTACCGCCGGTGAACTGGCGATCAGATTGTCCAGCCGCGCATGAGCGGCGGCGGCCAGTTGTTGCTGGTTTTTGATGTCACTGATGTCGAGCATGAAACCGACCAGCCGCCGGTGTTCGGCGCTGCCGGTGACTTGTCCTTGCACGCGAAACCACGCCGGCGCTTGCTCGTTATCCGCAGGGTGCAGACGCACGCTCAAGGTCAGCGGCTCGCCGTGTTGTTGCAGGGCTTGCAGGCCGCTGCGCATTTCCTCGCGATCGGCAGGATGGATCTGCGTCAGCCATTCTTCCTGGGTCAATCGTGTCGCCTGCAGTTGCAGGGCGGCCGCCAATGACGGCGCCAATTGCACCGCATTGCCGACACCGGGGATTTCCCACCAACCGGTGCCGAGCAAGGTCTGTAGGGATTCCAGACGTTCGTGCTGGCGATGATGTTGCTGCTCGCGCAGACGCCCGAGCAACGGCGCCGCCAGTGAACTTGCCAGCCACATCCAGTCGCGCACCGTCAGATAGGGCGCAGCGTGATCAACGTCGTAAAAACCGCAGAGCAGCCATGCGACCACGCCGCGATCATCGCTGTAGGGCACGGCAAAACCGTCGGCGTTGCCGAAGATGATCTGTACGCGGGAATGTTCGTTGAGGCCGTGGTGCGCATCGAGTCGCTGCGGCGCGGTGCCGTTCAAACTGTCCAGCGGCGTGCCCAGTCGTTGACCGTCGTGCCACAGCGTCGGCGCGTCATGGGCCTGGAACTGCCGATAGATTTGCCAGCCCTGTTCCTGTTCATCAAGCAGCGCCAATGCCAGACAAGGGATGTGCCAGCGCTGGGCGATGATCTGCAGTTGTTCGCTGACAATCGTCGGCAAACGCAACGGGCCGCAGCTGCGCAATTGTTCGCTGATTTGCCCGGCGATCACTTGGCAGGCGTCGTGGTGGCGCGCTTGCTGGCGTTCGACGAGCAAGTCGGCGATGTCCATCAACTGCAACAGCCAGCCGTTGCCCCAGCGCTGCGCCCAGCCGCGCAAATGCAGCACCTGATCGCCGAGGCAGGCGAAGTCGAGATCGAGCAGTTGCCCCTGCCAATCACTTGGCTGGCCCTCGATGGCCAGGCAACTGTGGGCAAGCAAGTAGTCGGTCAGCGGCAACGGCTGAGCATGAGGTTTCTGTTGTTCGAGCACATGACGCAACGGCCCGGCCATCTGCAATACCGCACCGTCATCGTCGAGATGAATGTGCAGGCCCAGCATCGGCGAGACCAGAGGCTCCAGTGGTT
Organism: Pseudomonas sp. NPDC088429; assembly: GCF_044753305.1. Classification (NCBI taxonomy): domain Bacteria; kingdom Pseudomonadati; phylum Pseudomonadota; class Gammaproteobacteria; order Pseudomonadales; family Pseudomonadaceae; genus Pseudomonas; species Pseudomonas sp. NPDC088429. The sequence continues at coordinate 22,268 of NZ_JBIVMX010000026.1, forward strand.
CGTGAGCGACGATCGCTGAACGCTTGAGCAACCGCCCGAAAAGTTTATCGCCCGCCGTCAAAATTGCAGACTCGATTGGGCGGTCAGATTGGTCGGCAGGCTGGGCACGGTGCCAACTCCCGGCAGCACCAGAAACGGCAGCACCTGATTGAGTTTGCTGACCGGGTAATTGACGCTGACGGTGAGCGTGCCGTTGAGACCTTTAGTGCTGTCGAAAACCGCGCTGGTATCGGTGCCAATCACCAAATTGAACGACGACGGCACCCAAGACAATTGTTGAGTCAGTGCTGCATTCGCAGCATTGACGACCGCCGTTGCATAACCGGGCGTCGTCGGGTCAATGGCGACGCTACGGCGCACGGCTTCAGCTGTGGCCTGATTGAATGATTGCATCATCACGAACGGCAGGCTGTAGCTGATCAAGCCGTAAAACACTGCAAAAAAGATCACGAACACCAGGGCGAACTCAATCGCCACCGCACCTTTTTGCGACTTCCGAAAGCCGTTTTTCATGAGTGCGTCTACCCTGACAGTCACTGCGTAGTATCAGCATAGAATCATTCAGCAAAAACGGACGGTTTTTACCGGATGCAGAGTTTTATCCTTTTCGTATGGCTGCTGGTCTGCGCCGCTCAGGACGCCCGGCAGCGGCGCATCACCAATCTCTTGACCGTCGGTGTCGGTGCCTTGGCGCTGGGGTTTTTATTGGCCACCGGCAGCACCTGGCTGGGTGCTCAGGCCGGGCAGGGCGGCTGGGCGGTTTTGTTGGCGTTGGCGTTCACCCTACCGGGGTATTTGATGGGCCGCATGGGCGCCGGTGATGTGAAACTAATGACAGCTCTGGGCCTTGCGACGGACGGTATTTTCGTTCTTTGGACATTTGTCGGCGCCGGCATCGCCAGCGTGCTCTGGCTACTGCTCGCGCCAAGAGTCTGGCTGCATATGAGTCAAGGGCTTAGAGATCGTCTTCGATATTTGGGCCCGGGATCGTCAAAAAAGCTGCCATTTGCGCCGTTTGTGCTGCTCGGCACGGGGCTGGCTTTCTATTGGATCCACTAGTCGCCGGGCGCCACTAGTTCTATGTACATAGTCGGAAAGTACGTCTACTTTCAAAGGAACTGGTTATACAGCCGAGAGCTGTCAGTACAGGAATGGTCAGCTTTGGCCTAGGGCATGGAGTGGCACGTGAACAAGCTTACGTCTGCGGTAAAAGTCCTCGTGGTTGATGATCAACCCTTGATTGTCGAGGAGTTGTGCGAGTTTCTCGAGTCCAGCGGTTATCGCTGCGTCCCCTGCGTTTCCAGCCAAGAGGCGATCGAGCGTTTTACTGAAGACGCGCAGATTGGTCTGGTGTTGTGCGACCTGCACATGCCGGGGATGGACGGCATTGAACTGGTGCAGGCGTTGCAGCGGCTGGCCGGCAAGCAGCGCGCGTTCGAGGCGATCATGTTGACCGGGCGCGCGGACAAGCAGGACGTGATCAAGGCGTTGCGCGCGGGGATTGCTGATTATTATCAGAAGCCGATTGATCTGGCGGAGCTGCTGGAGGGTTTGCAGCGGCAGGAGCTGGCGTTGCAGGAGCGGCACAAGAATGTGCAGCTTGGGCATTTGAATCAGAAGTTGCAGTTTTTGTCTGAGTCGATTGATGACCTTTATCAGGATCTGGATAAGGTTCGGCGTAGTCCTGCGACGGTGGTGCGGGATAGGTTGGGCGGGGAGGCTGAGGCGGCGGAGATGCCGGAGATTTTCAATCAGTTGTCGCCACGGCAGTTGGATGTGGCGCGGTTGGTGGGGAAGGGGCAGACGAATTATCAGATTGCTTGTGAGTTGGGGATTACCGAGAACACGGTGAAGCTTTATGTTTCGCAGGTTTTAAGGTTGACGCATATGCATAATCGGACGCAGTTGGCGTTGGCGCTTTCGCCTGGGCGGGGGCGGGTTACGGCGCATTGATTTGGGTACATATCCGTTGTTTGTGGTGGGGCGGGTATTGGTTCCGCCCTTACGGCGGGTCACTTTGGCAAACGCCCCAAAGTAACCAAAGGTCTTTGCCCTGACGTCCGGCCCTCGCTAAGGCTCGGGTTCCTTCGCTCCGGGTTCATCCGGGGGCATCGCCTACGGTTTGCTTCGCTGCACCTCCTCTCGATGCTTTCCCCGTATGAATCCCTCCCGCTCAGCCTCCCGACGGGCTCTAAGATCAAAATCAAAAGCAGGCGAGCTGACACTCGGCCTAGTGGTTGGCGTGGATCGCCGCGATTTCATGTAGGAGCTGCCGAAGGCTGCGATCTTTTGATCTTCGTTGGATTCGCCCCTCACCCCAGCCCTCTCCCGAGGGAGAGGGGGCCGATTTTTGGGCTTTTCAGAATGTGAGTTCAACTCGGTATCCCACGTCGGCGTAACTCGCCCAAACACCCGGATCAGTCCCCTCTCCCTCTGGGAGAGGGCTAGGGTAAGGGGCTTTCAGATCATACGCGGCAGCCTTCGGCTAGGGGGGCATCGCCCACGGTTTGCTTCGCTGCACCTCAATGCTTTCGCCGTACGAATTCCTCCCGCTCAGCCTCCCGACGGGCTCTAAGATCAAAAGCTGCACCCGAGCTTGCGCTCATCGTGTCGAGTGGTTAAGAGCGTGGCGTGTTCGGCTTTGGTTTTGTGTTGAGGCTGCCCCTCACCCCAGCCCTCTCCCGAGGGAGAGGGGGCCGATTTTTGTGGTTTTCAGAGTCTGTGTTCGGCTGGGTATTTCAGGTCGGCGTACCTCGCCCAAACAGCCCGGTCAGTCCCCTCTCCCTCCGGGAGAGGGTTAGGGTGAGGGGCTTTTAGATCATACGCGGCAGCCGAGCTTGCACTCATCCTGTGTAGGAGCTGCCGAAGGCTGCGATCTTTTGATCTGTGTTTCTAAAAAGAAAGATCAAAAGATCGCAGCCTTCGGCAGCTCCTACACGTTATGCGGTTGTCAGTTTTTGGTCTCAATCTTCCCGCCCGCATCCGGGTCATACAGATCCGGGATTTCGTATTTGTATTTTTTGATCCAGCGCTGCATCGCCAATTCACGCTCAGTGGCCGTCGCCGGTTGTGGGTTTTTCGAGGCGGCCTGGTTGCGGCTTTGCAGGACGAGCCAGCCTTCGGTTTCCTGTTGTTGCGCCGAGGCGGGGCCGGCGTCGATGGCGTGGGCGCTGAGGGGCAGGCTGAGCAGGGTCAGGTAGCACAGGCCTTTGACGGGGTTCATGGCTGTCTCCTTATTTGATCGAGGAAGGCAGTGGGTCGGCGACGACCGCGACCTGGTTGCTGGCCGCGGGTTTGGCTTTGACCGGGGCTTTGAGTTTTTCCGCGCGTTCCTGGGCTTCGGTGAATTGATCCGGGGTCAGTTTGGCGCGGCTGACGATTTCGGCGGCTTGCGGCCAGTTGTTCTGGTAGAGCAGTAAGGTGACCAGGTTCTGCGCCGCCAGTTGGTTGTTTTGCTTGAGTTCGAGGGCGGTGAGGAATTCGAAGCTGGCGTCGTTCAGGCGCAGTTGATTGAGGTAGACCACGCCCAGATCGTTGCGGATTTTTTCGTCGGTGGGCGCCAGGCGCACGGCGCGTTGCAGGTGCGCCTGGGCCTGGCCGTTGTCGCCGCGCGCGGCATAGAGTTGGCCGAGGCCGTGTTCGGCTTCGGCGGTCAGGCAGCCGCCGACGAGGCTGCGGTAAAGCGGTTCGGCCTCGCTGCGGCCGAGCAGGCGATAGACCTTGGCTTTGCGCAGGCGCACTTCGCTGAGGTTGTCCGGCAGGCTTTCGAGGTTGGCGAGGCTGGCGTGCAGTTTGCCGTCGTTGGCCAGGTCGTCGGCCAGGTTCAGCGCCAGTTCCTGCTCCGACGACAGTTTGCTGCAACTGGACGGCGACAGCAGCGACGTCCACGGCGCCTGGCCGTTGGTGGCGCAACCGCCGAGCAGCAGCAGACTGGCGATGACTATCAGTACTTTCATCAAACACGCTCCATGAGTCGGATTCAGGATGCAAACGCCCGGGTAATCGCAGTGAAGCCGGGGCCGGCGAGGACGATCAGCAGCGCCGGGAACAGAAACAACATCATCACCACCGACATTTTTGCCGACATCTTCGAGATGTATTCCTGCAAGCGTGTCAGGCGCCGGTCATCCAGCAGTTGTTTGAGCGCCAGCAGCGATTTCATCGCGCCGCCGCCCTGTTGGATCAGTTGTTGAAGGATCACGCAGGTGTCGGTGAATTCGTCGACGGCGAGCATCACCGCGGCTTTGTTCAGCTCCTGACCGAGCTCCAGGCCGGAGTCGACACGGACGAGGATCAGGCGCAGTTCGCTGGTCAGTTCCGGCAGCAGTTTTTGCCCCTCGATGCTCAGCACGCGCAGTGCCTGCTCCACGGCCATGCCGGATTCGAAGAGGATGCGCAGCAGCGGAATGAACGTCGAAATTTCCACCGAGATGATTTTCTGCCGACGCCCGGCGGCGTAGGCGAGTAGGCGTTTGGGCAACAGGTAACCGGCGCCGGCAGCGAGCATCGGCATGATCCATTCGTTATCGGCGTGAGGGAAAAACACTTCCTGCAGAAACACCGCGACGCCAAGAGTCAGCAACGGCGTACCGATCTGGCAGGCGGCGAACAGCGCGCGCTCGTTGGCGCGGCGCCAGCCAATGCGGCTGAGCAGGGTTTGGGTTTCGCTGTCGATGCTCACCGAGCGCCGCCCAAAACGCGTGTTGCCGAACGCGCGCAACCAAGTGCCGAAGCGGTTTTCACGCACCAGTTGCCCCTGCAAACGCTGGTTGACCTGGCGCACGCGACGGCGCTCGGTGAGCAAGTGGTTGGCCACCAGCAGCAGGGCGCCAAGCAATAACATCAGGGCGGCGAGATAGAGCATTTCAAACACTCCGCAACATGCGCCACAGCGCCAGGCATCCGAACACTTGCAACAGCGCCGCGATGATCAACATGGTGTGGCCGCCCGAGTCGTGCCACATGCCGAGCATGTAGCCGGGATTGGTCAGCATAAAGTAGCTGACGAGGATGATCGGCAGCGAGCCAAGCACCCACGCAGTCATCCGCGTTTCACCGGTGAGGGCGCGCAATTGACGGGCGCCCTGATCGCGTTCGCGGATCAGTTTGATCAGGTTCTCCAGCAGCTCGCTGGCGTTGCCGCCGTAGCGGTGATTGACCTTGAGGCCGAGGGCGAACATGCGCAATTCGTCCTGTTCGTACAGCTCGGCAAAGTCGCTGACCGCGTCGGGCAGATTGACCCCCAGTTGCACGTTGCGCTGCACCCGACCCATGGCTTTTTTCAGCGGATCATCACTGGCTTCGATGCCGCCCATGACCGCGTCGCTCAAGGTGCGCCCGGACTTCAAACTGCGCACGGTGTGATCGAGTAACTGCGGCAGTTGCTCGATCATGCGCTTGATTCGGCGCCGATAAAGGAAGGCGATGTACAGCCGCAAAATCAGCGGCGGAGCGACCAGCATCACCAGTAAACCAACCCAGTCGAACAGCAGATAACCGAGACCCATGGAGACCGCCCACAGACTCATCCACAAACCAAAACGCTCGGTCGGACGGCCCAAACCTGCGCGCAAAAACATCCGTTCAAGGCCCACCCATTTCGGTTTTTCTTCAGCCAGTTGCGGTTGCCCGGCGGCCAGTCGACCGAGGACTTTTTCGTTGGCGGTTTTGCGTATGCCGTGCAGAAACAAACGGATCGACAGCCCGAGCAAAACCAGACACAAGGTGATGAGAATGACCGGTCCCAGCATGCTCCGTGCTCCTTGCTGTCAGCCCAGATGAGTCTCGTGGCGCAACTTGTCGCCCGCCGGATTGACCGCTTCACGGAGGAAGCCGAAACCGGTGCGGCGGTCGAGGCGGAACAGGGTGTTGGTGACGTAGACGTCTTCGCGGATGCCGACCACTTCCACCACTTCGCTGACGCAGCGGCGACCGTCGGGCATGCGGGTCAACTGGATGATCACGTCGAGCGCCGCACAGATCATCTGGCGCAAGGTGCGCTCGGCGATGGCGCGACCGGTCAGGCCGACCAGCGTCTCCAGACGCAGCAGCGCATCCTGCGCATTGTTGGCGTGCACGGTACTCATCGACCCGTCGTGGCCGGTGTTCATCGCGGTCAACACATCGACCACTTCGACCCCACGAATCTCGCCGAGGATGATGCGGTCGGGGCGCATCCGCAGGGCGTTGCGGATCAGGTCGCTGGCCTTCACTTCGCCGTGGCCCTCGGCATTCGGCGGACGGGTTTCGAGGCGCACCACGTGCGGGTGGCCGAGCTGCAATTCGGCGACGTCTTCGATGGTCACCAGACGTTCGTGCGGGTTGATCAATTGGCTGAGGATGTTGAGCAGCGTGGTTTTACCGGTGCCGGTACCGCCGCTGATGAGAATGTTGCAGCGCTTGCCGACCGCGTCCTGGAGGAATTCGAAGATCTGCAGATCGATGGTTTGCATCGCCATCAGGTCGCTGCTTTTCAGCATGTCTTTACGGAATTTCCGAATCGACAGGCACGGACCGTCGAGGGCAATCGGCGGAATGATCGCGTTGACCCGGCTGCCATCCGGCAGGCGCGCATCGACCATTGGCGACGACTCATCGAGACGCCGACCGAGCGGCGCGAGAATCCGCTGCATCACCCGTTCAACGTGATGCGCATCGATAAAACGCAGGTCGCTTTGATGCAGCACGCCGTCGCGTTCGATGAACACCCGGTGCGGGCCGTTGACCAGAATTTCCGTCACCGTTGGATCGCGCAGCAGCACTTCCAGCGGGCCAAAACCGGTGAGCTCGTCGACGATTTCTTCGCCCAGCCGCTCCATCTCATAACGCGAGATCGCCAGGTGCAAACGGGCGATGTATTCAGCGACTTTGTCGGTGACGAATTGCGCGAGTTGCTGGCGCGAACCCTCCAGCAGGTTTTTCCCCGACTCTTCGATGGCATCGATGATGTAGCGGTGCAGCACCAGTTTCAGGCCTTCGTGATCGGTGTTGCCCACCGCCCCGCGTTGCGGCGAGCCGAAGAGTTTTTCGCTGCTCATGTGTTGCCTCGCAGACGCCCGAACCAGGTGACTTTCGGTTTCGCCAGCCCTTCGGAGCGTTTCGCCAGACGTTCGCCGAGGGCGCGCAGGCTTTGCGTGAGTTTTTCTCGCGGGGCCAGTTCGAACAGGCTGACACCCTGATTTTTCGCGTTGAGACGGACTTCGGCGTTGGACGCGAGAACCGCGATAACTTCCAGGTTGTAGGTCTTGCCGAGGGTTTCCGCATCCGGCGCGACGTTGCTTAAATAGCGGTCGATCAGCAGTCGGCCGTGGTCGAGTTTCATGCCTTTCTCGCGCCAGTTATTGAGCACGGCGAGGTTGCGTCGGCAGTTGAGCACGTTCTGATCGGTGTACCAGAGCAGCTTGTCGCAATGGCTGACAAAAGTGCGCAAGGCTTCGCTGTCGGCTTGGCCAGTAAGGTTGACGACGATGTGCTGGAAGTGCTGACGCAGGGCGCTGAGGAGCATGAACAATTCGGCGGCGCTGGTGGTTTCCAGCGGCTCGTCACTGCTGGCGTAAGCGAGGATACGCAGCCCGGCTTCGGCGCTGGTGAAAGCGCTGTCGATCAGCGTGGCGTCGAGGCGTCTTAGATGGCGCAGAGCGTCGCCGAAGTGGAACGAGCTCTCTAGGCCCAGCAACGCGAGGCTGTCACCGCGCGGCAAACCGAGATCGAGCAACAAAGTTTGTTGTCCGCTCTTCTGCACGACCATCGCCATGTGATTGGCCAGCAGTGCGCCGTCGGAGCTGCTCTGCACGCCATACATCACGGTCAGGCCACCGAGTTGCGTGTTCGGTGCCACCGGCGGCAGACGTTTGCTCAGGCGCCGCACCAATCCTGCGACTTCGCTGGAGCGCGAACCGTAGGCGACGAAATCCCGCGCGCCGGCGCGCATCGCATTGAGCACCAGTTGATTGTCCATGCCATCGCCGAGGGCGACGATCGCCAGCATCGGTTTGGCTTCCAGCGCACCTTCGATCAGCGCGCTCTGCGCCACGACGTGTTCGCGATCGAGGCCGACGAACACCAGATTGGCGAAGGTGACATCGACCAGCGCGAGCAATTCGTCGAGGCTGCCGCCACCGGCGCTGACCACTTGGCCGAGCGGCGCGAGGGCGCTTTGCAGCCATTCCAGATCGGTGCTGTTGCGGGTGATGGCGAGGAACGTCTGGCTCAGGCTCTGGCTCATTGGGACAACCCACTGCGCTTGTCGAAGTTGCCGTTTTCGAGGAAGAACATGCGATAGAAATTCGGGTCGTAGTTGCGCAGTTTTTCCCCCGGCAACGACGGCAGTTGCGCGTCGGCGGCCAGCGGCTGCACCAAGTGCGGGGTGACGATCATCAGCAGTTCGCGCTCTTCGCGTTTGATCTGCGAATCACGGAAAAACGCGCCCAGCACGGGGATGTCGCCCAGGCCCGGAAACTTGTTCACCTGCGAAGTGTTGGTGGTACTGATCAACCCGCTGATGACGAAACTTTCGCCGTCGGCCAGCGACACACTGGTGTCAGTGCGGCGCACGGTCAGCGCGGGCACTGGCGTGCCGCCGATGTTGATGGCGTTGGCGTAATCCAGTTCGCTGACTTCTGGTGCGACTTTGAGGGTGACACGATTACGGTCGATCACGGTCGGCGTCAGCGTCAGACGAATACCGAATTCCTTGTACTCGATGGTCACCGTGTCGCTGCCGGAGCTGGGCACCGGAATCGGGATTTCGCCGCCGGCGAGAAAGCTTGCGCTCTGGCCGCTCAGCGCCACCAGACTCGGCCGCGCGAGGGTGTAGGCGAAGCCGCTGCCTTCCAGCGCATTGATGATCGCCATGGTCTTGCCGCCGATCCACGAGAAGTTGAACAGGCCGTTGTTCACCGGCAAGCGTGGCTGCGGCACACCATCAATATTCGGCAATGTGCCGGGCGAGCCGAACAGGAAGTTGCCGCGCACACCGATCAACGAGGCGGTGGCTTCCTTGAGTTTGGTGCGGCTGACTTCGACGAAACGAATGTCGGTCTGCACTTGCGACGGCAGGGTCGGATCTTCTGACGGCGGCAGGCTGGCACCGGTGAGTGCGGCGGTGGCGGCGCCTTGCACGAACACCATGCTTTGGCGCGGTTCGCTGGAGCACGACGTCCATACCATCAGGCTGGTGGCGCCGGGCGCGACGCCGGTGAGCAGAAAAGACGAGCTGCCGTTGGCGTGCACGTCAGCGATTTTCGGATCACCAATCGCCAGCCGCGTGATCGCCACCGGTGATTGCACATCCTGTTGAAAGCCCTCGCCGATCTCGATCACCGGCGGCATGCGCCCGAGTGCCGAGCAATTACCGGTGGCCGCCCACACGGCGTCCATCGACAGGCCCATCAACAACATGGCCTGCAGCATTGGTTTTAAGGTCGGCCAGCAACGACTCGGCATGCACTTGGATCCTTGCGCAATCATGGGGTTTGTTGAGTGATCTGGTTGCCGCGAATGATCTCCACCGCCGGCCGTGAAACTGCCCCGGAGCCACCGCTGGACGGCACTTTTGGCGCCGCGCCGAGGGCCAGTTGGGTGAACTGGAAGAGTTGACTGTTGGCGTTATCGATGTGGGCGGGCGCCTGACTTTCACCGGCCCAGTATTTCGCCAGACGTTGTTCTTCACTGCTGCGCACGGCCAGGCGCAGGGTGCCGACTTGGGTCGCGAGCATCATCCGGCTGAGCAGTTGTTCCGGTACCGCCAACACCACGGTGCGTGCGGCGATGCGGCGCTGATCCTGTTTGATTTTTTCGTCGGCGCTCAGCGCGGGGGAGGCGGGTTGGCCGTCGTTGGTCAGGCCGTATTGATCACCGACGCCAAGTACGCGCATGGCCGGTAAAACAATCTGCGCCGACTGCTGCAAGTTGCTGCCGTCCTGGCGCAGGTAGAGGAGGACATCGACGTAGTCACCGGGAAGCAATTGCCCGGCAGCGCTGATGACTTCGTCGACGGCCACGGTCAGCGCGCGTTCATCGCTGTGGATCATGCGTGCCAGTGAGCCACCGGCGGAGAAGCTTTCATCGTTCAGCCAGGTGCCGGCGCTGAGGTGCCGCCACGGTGTGCGGCCGACCGCTTGATCGACGCTGCTTAAGCTGCCGGCCGGGGCGCTGCGCAGTTTTTCCACGGTGACGTCGGCGGCGGTCAGCGGCGTGAATGGCGGCACGTCGTGGAGCAAGACCACCACCGGTTGGCGGGTCTGGTCTTCGGCGATCGCGACAGTTTTTTCAACGGTGACGTTCGGCGCGGCTGGCGCCTCGGCAACAGGTGCCGGTTGACGGCTGAGCACCAGCCCCCAATACCCGACAAAAACGGCGCCGAGCAACAACACTGCTGCAAGGCCCATGGTGACGCGACTGTTCATGACGGCTCTCCCTTTCCTGCTGCACGACCCACCGCATTTTTCAACGAGAGATTTCGCAATCCGGCAGCTATGAACATTCAACTATTTCGCTATTTCCACGCTAGCTGATCCAAGCCAAAACGCCATTAGTGACAGACAAATAACTGACTAAAGTAGGGGTGTTGGCCAATTAACAGCAGGAAACGGCCGATCACCAATGAACTAATCCTTTGTGATTAATCCGTTCTTACAGTTGTTGGGAGGGGGTTTGTTGACAATGCTCAAATGGCACGGTGGAACCTTGCCGCTGTAGCGTGACATCGGCGCCAAAGGCGCGAAGGAGTGGACGTATGTTTCGTATGACTCTCGACTATCTGCGGGCGCATGCCCGGACATTCTGCAAAAGCGACGAAGCGGCGTCGGCGATCGAGTACGCGATTGTTGTGGCGATGGTCGCCGTGGTTGTCGTGGTATTTGTGACACCTGTCGGCGATAAGGTACTGGCCATTTTCAACGTCATTCTGACCAAGCTTGGCGGTACGGCGCAGACCAAGCCGGGTATCTGATCGAACTCACTCTTCCCTTATTCATTGCTTGCGCGCGCTAGTGAATTGCGAGCGCAGGTTTTGACGAGGCTGTTGTTTTTTTCCGTATCCGGCCAGCGGCTGGAACGCAGGAGAATGGCCATGTTTCTTGATTATGTGATTACGCGCGTGCGCTCGTTTCTGGCGAGTACTGAAGCGGCGTCGGCTATCGAGTACGCGATTGTTGTGGCGATGGTTGCTGTGGTGGTCGTGGTGTTCGTAACGCCTATCGGAGCGAAGGTGTTAGCGATCTTCAACAGTATTCTGGTGTCCCTGGGTGGCACTGCGCAGACCGCTCCGACGCCTTGATCGCGATGATGGGCGAATGACGCGCTACACTCGGGTTCACTTTCGGTTTTTCAGGGATTGCCCATGACTGCTTCCTCGCTGCCGCGCCAACAGTTGCTTCTGGTTGACGATGAGGAGGATGCGTTGCTTGAGCTGGCTGAGTTGCTGGAGGGTGAGGGGTTTGTGTGTCATACGGCGACGTCGGTGAAGTTGGCGTTGCATCATTTGACGCGGCATCCGGATATTGCGTTGGTGATTACCGATTTGCGCATGCCTGAGGAGTCGGGGATGTCGTTGATCAAGCGCTTGCGTGAGCATACGTCGCGGGCGCATTTGCCGGTGATTGTGATGTCGGGGCATGCGGATATGGAGGATGTCAGTGATTTGCTGCGGTTGCAGGTGGTGGATCTGTTTCGCAAGCCGATTTATCACTTGAGGTTGTTTGAGACTTTGGATAATTTGTTTCCCAAGCCTAGGGGGGGTGGGCGGGAGTGAGGTTTTTGGGGTATATCCATTTTTTTTGTGATGGCGGATATGGGTTCCGCCCTTACGGCGGGTCACTTTGGCAAACGCCCCAAAGTAACCAAAGGTCTTCGCCCTGACGTTCGGCCCTCGCTAGGGCTCGGGTTCCTTCGCTGCGGGATTGATCCGGGGTTCATCGCCTACGGTTTGCTTCGCTGCACCTCCTCTCGATGTGTTTGGCTGCGCCAAACGGTCGCTGCGCTCCCACCCCGGATCAATCCCTCCACTCAGCCTGCCGACGGGCTCCGAGATCAAGAGCTGCACCCGAGCTTGCGCTCATCGTGTTGAGTGGTGAGAAGCAGAGGCGATGGGGTTTTGCTTTTGATCTTCGTAGGAGCTGAGCTTGCTCGCGAAGGCGGCCTGACAGCCGACCAATCTCCACCTGAACACACCCAATCAAACTGTAGGAGTGAGCCTGCTCGCGATGGGGCCAATGCATCCAACCACTCCCTACCTGAATGCCTCCAACCCAAACTGTAGGAGCTGCCGAAGGCTGCGATCTTTTGATCTTGTTTTATGAAAACAACATCAAAAGATCGCAGCCTTCGGCAGCTCCTACAGGGGGCGCGTCATAGCTGATAACTAAAACTGATGCTGTAACGCGTCCGCCGATTGAAAGTATCCAGCGCTTCATCCGACATTGCCTTCGCCGCTTCCAGCGCGATGTTGTAGTACTTGGCATCGCCAAACCGTAATCCCAATGCCGCCGAGGACAAGCTGTTCGCCTGCACCGGCAGTTGATTGAACCAGCTGCGCGAGCGATCCAGCACCACGTACGGTTGCAGTATCCGCACCCAGCTTCCTTCGCGGTTGTAGCTGTAGTTGACCTCGTACGCCACGCCCCATCCCTTGTCGCCGGACGCTTGGTCATCGGGATAGCCGCGACCGAAATTCTGTCCGCCAAATACCGCGCGTTCGCTGTCGGGCACGCTGTCGTCGCTCCAGTACAGGGCGGCCGAGAGTACGCCTTGCCAGTTGTCGAAGAATTTGTCGCTCTGCACCCCGGACAGTCGTGCGCGGAAGAAGTCGAGGTCGATGGCGCTGTTGTTGGTTTTTGCGCCCATGCTGTCGAGCCCCTGGTAGAGGCCGGCGCTGAGGATGCGCAGTTGTTTGGCATCGGCTTTGCGCCAGTCGCCTTCGAAGGCGAGGGCGCGGATGTCGGTGCGTTCTTCGACGCTCAGTGGGTAGCCGACGACGTTGTAGCGGGTTTTGTCGTTGACGGCGTAGAGGCGCGAGCCGGCGGTGAGCAGTTCGTTGGAGGCGGCGATCAGGGGAACGGTGAAGCCGATCGAGTAGCGATCGTTTTCGCGGTGCGGTTTGAGTTCCAGGCCGTTGTCCAGTCGCAGGTTGGTGCCGGGGTCGGCGCGGTAGCGTGAGGCGGACAGGGCCAGTTGTGTGCCCTCGGATCCGAGGAATTGGCTGTAGTCGGCGCGGTAGTAATGTTCGTCATCGTCACCTGGCGGGAACAGGCCGCTGAGGGTCAGTTGTTCACCCATCGAGGTTTGCGAATTGCTGCTGACACCGAGCAATGCTTGAGTGCCGTTGCGGTTGTCTTCGGTGGTGCTGAGTGTGCTGGTGAACGGCTTGCGACTGGCCTGGGCGATCAGGGTGGTGGCGCCGTCGGTGGTGCCCGGTGGCGGCACTTGCGCCTGGATGGTGACGCCGGGGATGCGTGTCATCAGCGTGGTGTAGCGTTCGAAAGTCTTGCGGGTCAGCGGGCGTTCGGCCTGGATTTTGGTGATGAATTTATCCAGCAGACCTCTGACGCGGCCGACGTCGCCTTCGACTTGTACGTCGCGTACGTAACCTTCCACCAACACCACCCGCGCCACGCCGTCGTCGAATTTCTGTTGCGGCAGGAACGCGTAGGACAACAGGTAGCCGTCCTGTTGATAACGGCGGGTGATGTTGCGCGTGGCTTCGATCAGGTCGGCGAGGCTGGTTTCGCGGCCGATCAGGGGCTTGTAGTTTTCCGCCAGTTCGGTGAGCGGGTAGATCGTGCCGCCTTCGATCTGCACGGTCTTCAGGTTGATCTTGGTACTCATCATCAACGGCTGCGCGGCGGCAGCGCCGGGATCCGGGACTTGCACGGGCGCGGCGTTCGGGCGATAGGCATCGGCCGGCAGATTGGGCACGGGCAGGTTGCGGATGGTTTCGTTGGAGTTGAGGAAGGTCGGCAGGGTGTCGGCGAGGGCAGTGGAACTGAGGCTGAGGAACAGCAAAGACGCCATTACGCGCATAGGACACTCCGTGGTCATCACAGCACCGGGCTGATTTTTCCTAAGAAAAAAGCGGAAGACTCGTAGGAATCTTCCGCCCTCAACCAAGCGTAGGCGCTGTAGGTGAGGCCGTCGAATCGGCCAGGTGCAATTTAGCGTTTGTTGCCGCCCAGGGCGCCGGTCAGACCGCCGAGTACGCCGCCCAGACCACCACCGGTGGCGGTGCCGCCAGCGCCGGAAGCGGTGCTGGTGACTGTGTTGAGCACGCCGCCAACGGTGCCGCCGACTGCGTTGACCGTATTGCCGACGGTGGCGCCGACATTGCTGACCAGTGAGGTGACCGGGTTGGTCGCGCCACTACCTCCGCCCGCAGCGCCGGTGTTGACCAGACCGCCGACGGCAGCAACGGTGGTACCCACGGTGCCGACAGTGCCACCGACTGCAGTGATGACTGGGTTGGTTGTAGCGCTGGCGATACCGCCACCGAGATTACTGACCGCACCACCTACTTGTGCGGTGAGGCTCGAAACCGGACTGCCGAGGCCGGTGGCCGCGCCGACGTTTTGCGTCAGGCTGGTGACGGCTGCCGTGACCGGAGCAATACCTGCGCTGACGGTGTTGGTGACGGTTGCCAAAGCTGCAGTCGGTGCGGTGATGGGTGTGCCCGAACCACCCAGAGCGGTGTTGAGCGAGGCGACGGTATTACCAGCCGAGACCACAGTGCCGCCCGGTGCTGCCAGCGTACTGTTGCCGGTGCTCAAGCCACTGCCGACATTGGCCACCGCGCCGCCGACGGTTTGCAGCAGGCCTGTGCCGGCGAGGGCGCCGCCGATGCCGCCGAGTCCGCCACCGATGCCGCCGGAATCGCCTCCACCGGTGCCGCTGGAGACCAGACCTCCGGCCTTGCCAACGGCGGTGCCGACATTGCTCAGCACGCCGCCGACGGTGTTAGTGACGGGGTTGCCATTACCGGTGGCAGTCACTTTGCTGCCGAGGCCGTTCACGGTCGCGCCGAGTTGTTGGGTCAGCCCATTGAGTGGCGAGCCGAGACCCGTGGCGCCGCCGATTTTGGTGGTGGTGCTTTCAACCATCGCGATTACCGGCACCAGTTTCTGACTGACCTGGGTAGTGAGGCCACCGAGAGGCCCGGTGGTGGTCGCGATGCTTAGCGTGTCACCGATCATGGTGACTTTTTCGCCGACGCCATCCAGCAAAGGAGCGACTTTGGTGACGACACCGCCAACGACGGGAACACTGCTGGTTGCCGTAGCCAGTTTGCCGCTGACATCGGACACGCCGTTACCGAGATCTGTCACTACACCGCCCACCGACGAAGCAGTCACCCCCACGCCATTCGGCGTACTGGCCAGTTTGCCGATGCCGTTGCCCAAGCCGTCACCCAAGGTGCTGACGACATTGCCGGTGGTGTTGGCAACGCTTTGCACAACGCCACCCACCACAGGAACGGTGCTCAGGGAATCGCCGACCTGGCCAACGCCGCTGCCGACGCCGCTGACGGTAGTGCCGACATCTTTCACCAATGTCGTGGTCACCAGAGTAGGGACGGTGGGATTGGTCGGGTTGGTTGGATCCGTCGGGTTGGTCGGGTTGGTTGGATTGGTCGGATCAGTGCCGCCACCGGTTCCGCCTGTGCCTCCAGTCCCTCCAGTGCCACCGGTACCGCCCGTGCCACCGGTTCCCGCGGTGCCGCCATCGGTGCCTCCGGTACCACCCGTGCCGCCAGTTCCCGCGGTACCGCCACCGGTACCGCCCGTGCCGCCCGTGCCACCGGTTCCTGCGGTGCCGCCATCGGTTCCACCGGTACCGCCCGTACCACCGGTGCCCGCAGTGCCGCCATCGGTACCACCCGTTCCGCCCGTACCACCGGTTCCATCGGTACCGCCTGTGCCGCCAGTTCCCGCAGTATCTCCGCTACCACCGGCGCCACCCGCAGCGCTGTCGCTGGCCGGCGCAGAACTGCCGGAGCTGCTGTGATGGCCGCCACCGCCGCTGCTGCAACCGGCGAGACCGAGAGAGAGAACCACTGCCAAAGCGATTGCAGATTTTGACCAGACTTGAGTTTTCATGATCGAGATTCCTTGCACCTGTCACAACGTTCGTTGCCTTCGATGACTCGCCGATTCATGTCGCCGGCAATGTCCTCGCCCGTTGCTGCAATCTCAGTCCAGGCGCGGGTTCTCGCCATTCTCAAGTTGGTATTAACGCCTTTATATAGAGGGCCGTTTGCAGCGCCTAAGGACTAATACCGAGGTGATAAACGCGCAAAAAAAAGCCTTGAAAATCAAGGCTTGGATTTTTTCATTGGAAGGGAGGGGAGGCGGGAAAACTTAAGTGATATATACACAATTAACAGGTCAAATTTCCCCGTTTCCGGGATCGACACAATCCTCTGTGCCACGTCACCACGAGGGTTCTGCGTTTATTACGCGATCGGTTGCCACAGGCCAACCATATGCTCCAGATCTTCCGCACCCACCAATCGCAACTCACCACTCGACCCCGCAGCACTCGCCAGCAACGTCACCTCGCTCGGCAGTCGCACCGGCTTGCGAAAGTGCACAGTGATTTCCAGATTGGCCTTGGGCAAATGATCGGCCAGTGCCGCCAATGTCCGTGCCTTGTTCCACAAACCATGAGCAATGGCCGTAGGAAAACCAAACAGCTTGGCACTCGCGGCGCTCAAGTGAATCGGGTTGTAGTCACCGGAAACCTTGGCGTACTGCCGTCCGATATCTGCCGGCGCTTTCCAGCGCGCCACTTCGCTTAACGCTTGCGCAGGCTCCCAGTGCTGTTCCACCGGTTCGCCGTCGAGTTTCACCCCGCGACAAAGCATCTGGCTTTCCGCTTCCCACAACGGCCCTAGTTGATCGTCCAGTGTGGTCAGCAGATCAAACGTTGCGCCCTTGGGGTGCGGCTGCAAGTTGTGCACACGCACGCTGACCTGCGCGCGACTGATCCCGCCCATTGGCCGCAACACGCGAATGCGATTGCTCAAATGAATCAGCCCCAGCAGCGGAAACGGAAACTCTTTTGCCGTGAGCAATTGCATCTGCAACGCGAACGCAAGGATGTGTGGATAAGTCGGCGGCAACAGCCCGTCATCGGCAAAGCCGCAGACCTTGCGATAGTCCGCCAGGCGCTTGCCATCGACATCGACCCAACAGCGCAAACCGCTGTCGGGCAGGGTGGTGCCGGTGATTTTGCGTCGCGTCGCGGCCCGTGCGTAAAGCCCCGGCAGGCTCGGTTCGCGATCCAGCGTGTGCCATTCGATGCTCATGCCTTAAGCCCCCAAAACACTTTGCCCACAAACCCGCAACGCCTGACCGGTGAACGCGCCGGTACCCGGTTGCGCCAGCCACGCCACGGCTTCGGCGACGTCTTGCGGCAAGCCGCCCTGGCCCAGCGAACTCATGCGCCGCCCGGCTTCACGCAGACCAAACGGGATGTGCGCGGTCATCTGTGTTTCGATAAAACCCGGAGCGACCGCGTTGATGCTGATGCCACGCTCCAGCAACGTCGGCGCCCACGCTTGGGCCAGACCGATCAAACCGGCCTTGCTCGCGGCGTAGTTGGTTTGCCCGCGGTTGCCGGCGATGCCGCTGATCGAGGCGAGCAGAATCACTCGCGCATTGTCGTGCAGCGTGCCGTTGTCGAGCAGCGCTTTGGTCAGTACTTGCGGCGCGTTGAGATTGACCGCGAGCACCGCGTCCCAGAATTCCGGGGTCATGTTGGCCAGGGTTTTATCGCGGGTGATGCCGGCGTTATGCACCAGAATGTCGAGGCCGTCCGGCAGGTGTTCGGTCAACTGTGTAGCGGCGTCTTCGGCGCAGATATCGAGGGTGATCGCGCGGCCACCGAGGCGTGCGGCGAGGGCTTCGAGATCGGTTTTCGCTGGCGGCACGTCGAGCAGAATCACTTCGGCCCCATCGCGGGCGAGGGTCTCAGCGATCGATGCGCCGATACCGCGTGCCGCACCGGTGACCAGCGCTTTGCGACCGGCCAGCGGACGCGTCCAGTCAGTGACTTGTGTGGCGCACGCAGTCAGGCGAATCACTTGTCCGGAGACAAATGCGCTTTTCGGCGAAAGGAAAAACCGCAGCGGGCCTTCCAGTTGATCCTCGGCACCTTCGCCGACATAGATCAGCTGCAACGTGCCGCCGCTGCGCAGTTCTTTGGCCAGCGAACGCGAAAAACCTTCGAGCGCGCGTTGTGCACTGGAAGCGAACGGATCGCTGAGGGTTTCCGGGGCGCGGCCCAGAATCACCAAGTGCGCGCTGCTCTCAAGATTTTTCATCAGCGGCTGGAAGAATTCACGCAGTTGCTTGAGCTGGTCGGTGTGCTGCAATTCGCTGGCGTCGAACACCACCGCTTTGAGTTTCGGGCCATGGCCGGGAATCCATTCAGTGGCGGTCGCCGGTTGTTCGCCGTAGCGGTAAATGCTTTCGGTCAGACGGTTGGCGAACGTGCTGACGCGTTCGGCCAGCGGCCCGCCACCGATCAGCAGCGCACCTTCCACCGGCCGCAGGCGCCCAGCCTGCCAGCGCTCCAGTCGCACCGGCGACGGCAGGCCCAGCGCCCCGACCAGACGATGGCCGAAGGACGAGTTGGCGAAGTCGATATAGCGGTCAGACATGGAACGCTCTCCAAAAGTTGGGGTTCAAAGTGTGGACTACCGATGGCAATCAATCGTTCGATCCACGCAATAGGGCCTACGCTAGAACACTGAGGTTTAGCAGGTCTGGCAGATAAATGCGGAAACTGTGGGAGCGAGCTTGCTCGCGAAAGCGTCCGGTCAGCCCCTGCACATAGTGAATGTGCCGGACTCTTCGCGAGCAAGCTCGCTCCCACAGGAACAGCATCAAATTCGATAATGTGGAAAAGGAGTTATTCATGAGTCAGCTGCGCCGCGTCGCGATCATTGGCGGTAACCGTATCCCTTTCGCCCGTTCCAACGGGCCGTACGCCACGGCCAGCAATCAGGTGATGCTCACCGCCGCGCTCGAAGGCCTGATCGAACGCTACAACCTCCACGGCCTGCGCATCGGCGAAGTGGTGGCGGGTGCGGTGCTTAAATTGTCACGGGATATGAACCTGACCCGCGAATGCGTCCTCGGCTCGCGATTGTCACCAACCACCCCCGCCTACGATATCCAGCAAGCCTGCGGCACCGGTTTGGAAGCCGCATTGCTGGTCGCCAACAAAATCGCCCTCGGCCAAATCGATTGTGGTATTGCCGGTGGCGTCGACACCACGTCGGACGCGCCGATCAGCGTCAGCGAAGGCCTGCGCAAAATCCTCCTGCAAGCCAACCGCGCGAAAACCACCGGCGACAAACTGAAAACCTTTCTACAACTGCGGCCCCAACACCTGATCCCGGAATTCCCGCGCAACGGCGAACCGCGCACCGGCCTGTCGATGGGCCAACACTGCGAACTGATGGCGCAGACCTGGAATATTCCGCGTGAAGAGCAGGATCAACTGGCCCTCGAAAGTCACCAGAAACTGGCGGCGTCCTACAGCGAAGGCTGGCACAACGATCTGATGACACCGTTCCTCGGCCTGACCCGCGACAACAATCTGCGCCCGGATCTGACCCTGGAAAAACTCGCCACGCTGAAACCCGCGTTCGAGAAAAGCGCCAAAGGCACGCTGACGGCAGGCAACTCCACGCCACTCACCGATGGCGCCTCGGTGGTGCTGCTGGGTAGTGAAGAATGGGCGAAGGAGCGCGGCTTGCCGATCCTTGCCTATCTGCGCGATGGTGAAGCGGCGGCGGTGGATTTCGTCAACGGTGCCGAGGGCCTGTTGATGGCGCCGGTGTACGCGGTGCCACGTTTGCTGGCGCGCAACGGGCTGAGCTTGCAGGATTTTGATTACTACGAAATTCATGAAGCGTTTGCGGCGCAGGTGTTGTGTACGCTCAAGGCTTGGGAGGATCCCGAGTATTGCAAATCCCGGTTGGGGCTGGATGCGCCGTTGGGGTCGATTGATCGTAGCCGGCTGAATGTGAAGGGCAGTTCGCTGGCAGCGGGGCATCCGTTTGCGGCAACCGGTGGGCGCATCGTCGCCAACCTGGCCAAACTGCTGGAGGCGGCGGGTAAGGGGCGCGGTCTGATTTCGATTTGTGCCGCTGGCGGGCAAGGCGTCACCGCCATTATCGAACGCTGACCACAGTCCCTTGTAGGAGTGAGCCTGCTCGCGATGACGGCGGTAAAATCGACATCATCGTTGCCTGATGTACTGCTATCGCGAGCAGGCTCACTTCTACAGGGAGCGCTCTGCATGTCAGATTTTGTCGCAAATGCCCTCGACGGCCGATACCAACAAGTGACACAGGCTCGGCTATGATTCGCAACGGTCGATTTTTTCGGCACAGTGTGTGCATTCACAGGTTCACAGGTCGGCAACCCCTCCCCGTACTGCGAGGATTGCCGTATAACGAGTGACATTCGCGTGTTTGGTAATAAAGGACCCACAATAAAAGCTGATGAAGACTCCAAAACGCATTGAACCGCTGATCGAAGACGGTCTGGTTGACGAGGTGCTGCGACCACTCATGAGTGGTAAAGAAGCAGCTGTTTATGTGGTGCGCTGCGGCAACGAGTTACGTTGCGCCAAGGTCTACAAGGAGGCAAACAAACGTAGTTTCCGCCAGGCAGCCGAGTATCAGGAAGGCCGCAAGGTGCGTAACAGCCGTCAGGCGCGCGCGATGGCCAAGGGCTCGAAATTCGGTCGCAAAGAGACCGAAGACGCCTGGCAGAACGCCGAAGTGGCGGCACTGTTCCGTCTGGCTGGCGCCGGTGTGCGCGTGCCCAAGCCGTTCGATTTCCTCGAAGGCGTGCTGCTGATGGAACTGGTGGCCGATGAATACGGCGATGCGGCGCCGCGTCTTAATGACGTGGTACTGGAAGCCGATCAGGCCCGTGAATATCACGCGTTCCTGATTTCGCAGATCGTGCTGATGTTGTGTACCGGTCTGGTGCACGGTGACCTTTCCGAGTTCAACGTGCTGCTGACACCGACCGGCCCGGTGATCATCGACCTGCCACAAGCGGTCGATGCTGCCGGCAACAACCACGCGTTCAGCATGCTTGAACGTGACGTTGGCAACATGGCTTCGTACTTCGGTCGCTTTGCGCCGGAGTTGAAGAAGACCAAGTACGCGAAAGAAATGTGGGCGCTGTACGAAGCCGGCACCTTGCACCCGAACAGTGTGCTGACCGGTGAGTTCGACGAGCCGGAAGAGCTGGCCGATGTCGGCGGGGTTATCCGCGAGATCGAAGCGGCGCGGCTTGATGAAGAGCGCAAGCAAGCGATCCGTGCGGCGGATGACGAGCCTAAAGGCAAATCAGAAGAACCACCGCCACCCCCGTGGATGCAGTGATCGTTTGAACAGAAACCCGGCTTCGGCCGGGTTTTTTGTCTTCAGCACACCACCAATCCCTTGTAGGAGCTGCCGAAGGCTGCGATCTTTTGATCTTGGCGATCGATCAGAACAGGATCAAAAGATCGCAGCCTTCGGCAGCTCCTACAAGGATCGTATGTGAGTACCCAACGCAACACCCAACTGATCATCACCGCCCGGCTCATCTCCGATTTCGGCGCATTCCTCAACATGGTCGCGCTGGCCACCTACGTCTACCTGCTCAGCAACAGCGCCATGAGCGTCGGCATCTTCCTCGCCAGTCGCGTCGGCGGCGGGATTTTTGCCAGCCTCATCGGCACTGCGGTTTACCGGCGCTGGAGCGGTCGCGCGCCGCTGATTGCCTTCGACCTGTTGCGCGCCAGCGTGCTCGGTTTGCTATTGATCGTGCCGGTCAGCCAGCAGGCCTTGTTGTTGCCGGTGATAGCTTTCGGCCTCGGCTTGGGCAATTCGATGTTCGCCATCGGCCTCAACAGTCAGCTGCCGCGTTTGATCCCCGCCAACCAACTGCTCAAAGCGAACGCCTGGATCACCTCTGCCTCATCAGCAGCGATGGTCGGCGGTAGTCTCGTATCGGGTTTGCTGGTAGCTGCATTCGGATTTGAAACGGTATTCGCCCTGAATGCCGTGACCTATCTGCTCGCGGCGCTGTTGATCGTACCGTTGCGCTTCAACGCGCCGACGGACAACGAGGAACCCGAACGCGGTGAATGGTCAGCGCTCAAGCACGGCTTGCGCAGTGCGCCGGTGATTGCCGCGATGCTCGCGGTGACGATGGCCGACACCTTGGGCAGCGCCGCGCACAACGTCGGTTTTCCGATCATCTCGAAACTGCTCACGCCCGATTCGGCGAGTACCACGTTGGGCCTGATGCTCGCTGTGTGGGCCAGCGGCAAACTGCTCGGCGCGCGCATCGCCAGTCGCCTCAAAGGCTCGGACAATATCCATCTGGAGCGGCGGTTTTTCTTCGGTGTGGCGCTGATGTCTTGCGGCTTCATTCTGATGTTCCAGCAGCACAGCCTCTACGGATTGCTGCTGTTTTCATTGCCGGCAGGGCTGGGCGATGGCTTTTCCGAAGTCGGCCTGATGTCCCGTCTGCAACGCGAGCCCGAGCACTTGCGCCTGCCAATTTTCAGCGTGCTGACCCTGCTGCAAATGACCGGTTTCGGCATCGGCATGCTCATCGCTGCGCCGTTCTACGCGTGGTGGACGCCGGGTGCCGTGGTCATGTTGTTCCACGGCATTCCGCTTTGCACATTGCTCACGGTGAAACTGTTGGCGCTCAAGCGCGCGCGGGCTGCACGCAGCAGCCCGACGCCAGTTCCTTGAGGATCGGGCAGTCGGGGCGATGGTCGCCATTGCAGTGTTCGACCAGGTCTTGCAGGGTGTCGCGCAACTCGCCGAGTTCGCGGATCTTCTGATTCAGCTCGTCGATGTGCTGACGCGCCAACGCCTTCACATCGGCGCTGGCACGTTGGCGATCCTGCCAGAGCGTCAGCAGTTTGCCGACCTCTTCCAGTGAAAAGCCTAAGTCCCGCGAGCGCTTGATAAACGCCAGGGTGTGCAGGTCGTCGTCGCCGTAGACCCGGTAACCGCTGTCGGTGCGATGCGCCGCTTTGAGCAGGCCGATCGATTCGTAATAGCGGATCATTTTCGCGCTCAGGCCACTGTGTTTGGCCGCTTGACCGATGTTCATCGGTGCTCCTCCAGATCCTTGGGTTTCCAGGTTTTCAACAGTAGCGCATTGCTCACCACGCTGACGCTCGACAGCGCCATCGCCGCCCCGGCCAATACCGGATTGAGGAAGCCGAACGCCGCCAGCGGAATGCCGATCAGGTTGTAGACGAAGGCCCAGAACAGGTTCTGACGAATTTTCGCGTAGGTCTTGCGGCTGATTTCCAGCGCCGCCGGCACCAGCCGTGGATCGCCGCGCATCAGGGTGATGCCCGCCGCGTGCATGGCGACGTCAGTGCCACCGCCCATGGCGATGCCGATGTCGGCAGCGGCGAGGGCCGGGGCGTCGTTGATGCCGTCGCCAACCATGGCGACCACGCCGGTTTTTTTCAGCTCGGCGACGGTCGCGGCTTTGTCGGCGGGCAGCACTTCGGCGTGAACATTGCTGATGCCCAGCGCTTCGGCGACCACGCGAGCGCTGCCACGGTTGTCGCCGGTCAACAAATGGCTGTGGATATCTCGTGCGGCGAGTTGTTGAACGGCTTCCAGTGCGCCGGGTTTCAAGGTGTCACCGAAGGCGAACAAACCGAGCACTTTCGGCTCCGGACTTTGTTCGATCAACCATGACAACGTGCGACCTTCGGCTTCCCAGACTTGGGCAGATTCGCGCAGGTTGCCGGCGCTCAAACCACTTTCGTCGAGCATGCGCCGATTGCCCAAGGCCAGACGTCGGCCATCGAGATTACCGGCGATGCCGCGACCGGTCAGCGACTGGCTGTCGCTGACATCCGGCACCTGCAGATTGCGTTCAGCAGCGGCGTCGAGCACCGCTTTGGCCAACGGGTGTTCACTGCCGCGTTGCAACGCACCGGCCAGTGTCAGCAGCGTATTTTCGTCGCCATCCACCGCACTGAGGTGGGCGATGCGCGGCGTTCCGGAGGTCAGCGTGCCGGTCTTGTCGAACACCACGCTGCTGACTTCATGGGCACGTTCCAGCGCTTCGGCGTCCTTGATCAGAATGCCATGACGCGCGGCGACACCGGTGCCGGCCATGATCGCCGTCGGGGTGGCGAGACCAAGGGCGCAAGGGCAAGCGATAACCAGAACAGCGACCGCATTGATCAGCGCGGTTTCCAGCGGCGCGCCGTACAGCCACCAGCCAATCAACGTGGCCAAGGCGATCAGCAACACGGTCGGCACGAAAATCTGACTGACCTTATCCACCAGTTTCTGGATCGGTGCTTTCGCCGCTTGAGCATCCTCGACCAGACGAATGATCCGCGCCAGCACAGTCTCGGCACCGAGCGCCTGAGTGCGCACCAACAAGCGACCTTCACCGTTGATTGCGCCGCCGGTGACTTTGTCGCCCGGTTGTTTCGGCACGGGCAGGCTTTCACCGCTGATCAACGCTTCGTCGGCGTGGCTCTGGCCTTCGATGACTTCGCCATCGACCGGGAAGCGTTCGCCGGGTTTGACCAGCACCAGATCATTGAGGCGCAGGGCGCTGATGGCGACGTCTTGTTCGCGGCCGTCGAGCACTTGAATCGCCCGTTCCGGCCGCAAGGCTTCGAGGGCGCGGATGGCGCTGGCGGTCTGGCGTTTGGCGCGGCTCTCGAGGTATTTGCCGAGCAGCACCAAGGCGATGACCACCGCCGACGCTTCGAAATACAGATGCGGCATGCGCCCGGCAGCGGTCGCCCATTCGTAGAGACTCAAACCGTAACCGGCGCTGGTGCCGAGGGCGACGAGCAAGTCCATGTTGCCGGCGCCCGCGCGCACGGCTTTCCACGCAGCCACGTAAAACCGTGCACCGAAGATAAATTGCACCGGCGTGGCGAGGGCGAATTGCGCCCAGGCCGGCAGCATCCAGTGAATGCCGAACGGTTGCAGCAACATCGGCGCCACCAACGGCAAGGCGAGGGCGATCGCGCAGATCAGCGACCAGCGTTCGTGCTTCAGCTTCTGCTGTTGGCTATCGGTTTGCGGGTGTTCGGCTTGCCAGACGCTGGCCGAGTAGCCGGCCTTGCTGACGGCGTCGAGCAGCGTCTGTGAGTCGACGTGACCGAGCAATTCGAGGTGCGCACGTTCGTTGGCCAGGTTGACGCTGACGCCTTTCACGCCGGGGACTTTGTTCAGGGCGCGCTCGACGCGACCGACGCAGGAAGCGCAGGTCATGCCTTCGATATTCAGTTCGAGAGTTTGCTGCGGGACGCTGTAACCGGCGCGCTCGACCGCTTCCATCAAAGCCGCAAGGCTGTCGCCCGGCGCCTGCACACGGGCCTGCTCGGTGGCGAGGTTGACGCTGACGGCACTGGCGCCGCTGACTTTGCTCAAAGCCCGCTCGACACGCCCGGCGCAACTCGCGCAGGTCATGCCGGCAATCGGCAGATCGAAAGTGATGGAATCGGACATCGGTCGTACTCCCTGTAGTAGATGCCTACAAGGATCAACCTTGCCATGCGGGCAAGGTCAAGCGCCAATCTTCCTACCGTGATCATTCCCACGCTCCGCGTGGGAATGCCTCCTGTGACGCTCTGCGTCACGCATCGGGACGCGGAGCGTCCATGGCTGCATTCCCACGCGGAGCGTGGGAACGATCACGCGCATAAATCAGTATTCGAGATCGGCGCGTTTCAGGTAGACGCCTTCGGAATTCATCGCCAAGCGATACTTCAGCACATCCCCGGCACGCAGTTTGATCTCCTGCGAACCCGGCGCAAGCATGCCCGGATTGCAACCGGCGACTTGCCCCGGGAGCAACTTCAAGCGCAGCGACACGGTGCCCGGCGGCAGGTTGAAGGAAATACTTTGCTCCTGCAGCAGCCGCGCCGAGAGCTGATCCTGGATATACACGCCAATCTCGCAGGAGGTCGACACTTCCAGACGCTCGCGGGAGATGATCAGCACCGCGTAATCCTCCCCGGCGGCTTGCACTTGAGGGACGGCGGCAAAGAGGCTGAGCAAGCCAAACAGGCTGAAAGCTGACCAGCGCATGGCTGAATCTCCTGAATTTAAGTCATTGATGCACGCAGCTTGGCCGAGCGCGACGCCGATTGCCAGCCCGGCAGATGATTGCAGAACTTGACCTTGCCATCGTGGCAAGCTCGACACTGCCGGCAACCTCACTCAAAGGAGTCATTCCATGCAAGTGTTCAACGTTCAAGGCATGTCCTGCGGTCACTGCGTCAAAGCCATCACCAACGCCGTGCAGGCCAAAGATCCGGCCGCCAGCGTGCGCGTCGATCTGGCGGCGAAAGAAGTGGGCGTTGAAAGTGCGCTGAGTGCCGAGCAGGTGATCGAGGTCATCAGCGAAGAGGGCTACGCCGTCAAACTCGCCTAGAAACAAAAAGATCGCAGCCTGCGGCAGCTCCTACATTGGAATGCGTTCCCTGTAGGAGCTGCCGAAGGCTGCGATCTTTTGCCGTTTTTATAGTTAGCGAGCTATCGGAATGTTCAAGGCGTCCAGCCGCAGCTAGACTGTCGGGCTGCCGACTTGCCTGACTGGATGCCTGATGAACTTCCGTACCATTTTGATTCTCGGTGCCTTGACCGCCTTCGGGCCCTTGGCGATCGACTTTTATTTACCTGCATTTCCCGCGATGGCGCTGGCGTTCGCCACCGACGAGAAGCACGTGCAGATGACCCTGGCCGCCTATTTCGCCGGTTTGTCCCTCGGCCAGTTGGCCTACGGCCCGGTGGCGGATCGCTTTGGTCGGCGCATTCCGCTGCTCGTCGGGCTGACCCTGTTTACCCTCGCTTCACTGGCCTGCGCCTACGCGCCGAACCTCGAATGGCTGATCGGCGCGCGCTTCGTGCAGGCGTTGGGCGGCTGTGCGGGCATGGTGATTTCCCGCGCCGTGGTCAGCGACAAATGCGACGCCGTCGGCTCGGCCAAGGTGTTTTCGCAGCTGATGCTGGTGATGGGGCTGGCACCGATTCTGGCGCCAATGCTCGGCGGTTTGCTGGTCAACACCACCGGCTGGCAGTCGATCTTCCTGGTGCTGACCGGTTTCAGCGCCCTGGCCGGCCTCGCGGTCGCGCTCGGTCTGCCGGAAAGCATGCCAGCGAGCATGCCGCGCCAACCGTTGTCCGGTGCCTTTCGCCAGTACGCACGCCTGCTGAGTGATCGCGTTTACCTCGGCCACGCGCTGACCGGCGGCATCGCCATCGCCGGGATGTTTGCCTACATCGCCGGTTCGCCGTTTATCTTTATCAAACTGTATGGCGTGCCCGCCGAGCATTTCGGCTGGCTGTTCGGCACCAACGCGGCGGGGTTCATTCTGGTAGCGCAGGTCAACGCGCGGCTATTGGCCAAGCGTGGCCCGGCATTCCTGCTGGCGCGTGCAGTCTGGGTTTATCTGGCAGCGGGCCTGACGTTATTGGCGGTCAGCGCCTTGCACACCGAATCGTTGTGGCCGCTGCTAATTCCATTGTTTATCTGCGTGTCGAGCCTCGGCTGCATCAGCCCCAACGCCGCCGCTTGCGCGATGAACGGGCAGGGCGGGCGCGCCGGCAGTGCGTCGGCGTTGCTCGGTTGCATGCAATTCAGCGTCGCCGCCGGGGCTTCGGCTCTGGTCGGTGTGTTGCACGACGGCACCGCCGTGCCGATGGCGATTGTCATCAGCGTTTGCGGTTTGCTGGTGGTGTGCGTCGCGATGCTCACCCGACGTTTGCAAAACGCCCGGGCGCTGGCGCAGGCTCAAGCCGAGGTCTGAAACACTCAGCCGGCGGCGCGCTGCTGGCTGCGGTCGGGAATCTGATGGGGCGCGAATATTCGCGCTTCGAGGGTGCGGGTGAAGGCCAAGGCTTCGGCTTCACTGCGGAATGTCACGGCGTGCTGGTCGAGACGAACCTGCCATTGAGACTTTGCCACTTCTTTTATCAGGATCTTCATCGCTGACCTCCTTTGCGTAAAAGATGTACCGCAGAGGCTTCGATTGTAGTCCTGAATACCATCGCAATTGTGACAAGGGTCAGCCATCTGACTGACGGCAAAGATCGCAGCCTGCGGCCGCTCCTACACGGCCGCGCCCACTCCACCATGGCTCTACACCCCTGTAGGAGCTGCCGAAGGCTCGGGCCGCGATCGGACGATCTTTTGACTTTAGAAACTTTCTAAAACAATTTTCCCCTTGGCCTTACCGCTTTCCAGCAACTCATGCGCCCGACGCAGATTGGCCGCATTAATCACACCGAAGTGCTCACCCACCGTGGTCTTCAACGTCCCCGCATCAATCAGCTCAGCCACACGATTGAGCAGCTTGTGCTGCTCGATCATGTCCGGCGTTTCGAACAGCGAGCGGGTGTACATGAACTCCCAGTGCAGCGACAGGCTCTTGCGCTTGAGCTTGCTCACGTCGAGCGACTTCGGATCGTCAATCAGCGCCAGCTTGCCTTGCGGCGCCAGTGCCTCGACCAATTGATCCAGATGCTGATCGGTCTGGGTCAGGCTGGCGACGTGAGTGACGTTGTCGATCCCGGCGCGTTTCAGTTCTTCGCTCAACGGCTTGCTGTGATCGATCACCAGATCGGCGCCCAGTTCTTTCACCCAATCGCTGGTCTGCTGGCGAGAAGCAGTGCCGATCACTTTCAGACCGGTGAGTTGCTTGGCCAACTGAGTGAGAATCGAACCGACACCGCCGGCCGCGCCAACGATCAGCAGGCTCTGGCCTTCATCGGTTTTGCCTTCGCGGATTTGCAGACGTTCGAAGAGCAATTCCCACGCGGTGATCGCGGTCAGCGGCAACGCAGCGGCTTCGGCGAAACCGAGGGATTTCGGCATATGGCCGACGATGCGCTCATCTACTGTGTGCAGTTCACTGTTGCCGCCAGCCCGAGCAATCGAACCGGCGTAGAAAACCTTGTCGCCAGCCTTGAACAGCGTCACGTCGCTGCCGACAGCCTTGACCACACCGGCGACGTCCCAGCCCAACACTTTCGCCGCGCCGTGTTCCGGCGCCACGTTCTGTCGCACTTTGGTGTCGACCGGGTTGACCGAGATGGCTTTGACTTCAACCAGCAGGTCGCGCGGGCCGGCGACAGGTTCTGGCAGTTCGATGTCTTGCAGGGACTTGGCGTCGCTGATCGGCAGGGACGCGTAATAGGCGATGGCTTTCATGAGTGGCTCCATACAGGTAATAAAAGAAGGAATCAGGCAATCGCGCCGAGGCGCTTGAGCTCGAAGTGTTCGATGGTCTGCCCGGCCGTGGCCTGAAAATTCTGGAAATGCGCGCTGGCGTTGTGCGTCTGGAGGATTTCCTCGCTGGCCCAATGTTCGATCACATAAAAAACCTGTGGGTCGGCGAGATCGCGGTGCAAGTCGTACTGGCTGCAACCGTCCTCGGCGCGGCTCGGTTCAACCAAGGCGCGCAGGGCCTGTTCGAGGGCGTCCTGCTGGCCGGGTTTGGCGATCAGGGTAGCGATGGCGGTGAATGGCTGGGACATGCGCGGCTCCAGAGAAGCGGGATGAATTCGATGAGCGGATGATTAGCTATTTCTCTGCGGGATAAAACCGGCTAAAACAGCAGTCTCTTTCAATATTTTTTTGATAATCGAGGCTGAGGATGCTGCGTTTCGATGACTTGCAGTTGTTTGTCCGGGCGGCGGATCTGGGCAGCCTGTCGGCGGCGGCGCGGGTGATGGACATGTCCGCCGCTGTGGCGAGCGCGGCGTTGAAGCGCATCGAACAGCAACTCGGCGCGCGTCTGCTGGCGCGTTCGACCCGCAGTTTGCGCCTGACCGCCGAGGGCGAGGGTTTTCTCGAATACGCGCGGGCGGCGTTGAGCAATCTCGATGAAGGGCGGCGCTTGCTGGCCAGCGGGCAGGATCAGGTCAGCGGGATCTTGCAGCTATCGGCACCCTCGGATTTCGGCCGCAACCTGTTGCTGCCGTGGCTTGATGAGTTCCAGCGCGAGCATCCGAAACTGACCGTGCGCTTGCTGCTTGGTGATCGCATCGCCGACCTGTTCCGTCAACCCGTGGACATCGCCTTGCGCTATGGCGAGCCGGAAGATTCCAGTCTGGTGGCCATGCCGATCGCCCCGCACAACCGTCGCGTACTCTGCGCCTCCCCGGCGTACCTGGCCCGACACGGCGAACCGCGTCAGCTTGAACAACTGGCGCAACACAATTGCCTGCTGTACATGCTCGGCAGCCGGGTTCACGACCACTGGAGTTTTCACGACGGCAAGCGCGAAGTCGGGCTGACGGTCAGCGGCGACCGTTTCAGTGACGACGCCGATGTCGTGCGCCTGTGGGCGGTGGCTGGCGCAGGCATCGCCTACAAATCCTGGCTCGACGTCGGCGCCGATGTCCTCGCCGGACGCCTCAAAGTGCTGCTTCCGGAGCTGTTATGTGAGCGCGCTCCGCTGAATTTGTTGTGCGCCCATCGCGCTCAATTGAGTAAGCCAGTGAACCTTCTGAGGGAAATGCTCGCCAGCCGATGCGCTGAATTGAGTAGTCAATTTCCCGCTTTCTCGAAAGTTGATCATTAGTCGCAGGTAAATAGAGAAATTTCTCTCAGCAACAATCACCACCCGTGCAGGCCCCGGCGCGGGACGCAGCCTGTAACCCGCTTATACTAGCGGCCGCCTCATGCCGTACCGACACCCCGATCCACAGACCTTCACCGCCCGTCGCCGGGAACGGGTGACGGGCGCGCAACGGCGACTGATTCAGTGCCCAGGCAGATTGCGTCAGTGGCCAGCATGGCCCCGGTACATGGCGTATTTCGCGTCTTGGCCGACGACTCATTAGTGGTCAAGATGTCTGCGAGCAGTAGACGATACGATTCAACAGGGAGTGAATATATGGAACATGCACCTTGCATCAGCCAGATCGCCACGTTGCTGGCTGACCCCAAGCGCAGTGCGATGATGTGGGCCTTGATGGATGGCTCGGCGCGGCAAACCGAAGAGCTGGCGTTGCTGGCGGGGTTATCGCCGTCCTCGGCCAGCGCTCATCTGGCGCGACTCTCCACTGGCGGCCTGTTGAAAGTCGAAGTGCGTGGGCGCAAGCGCTTTTTCCGTCTGTCGGCGCCCGAGGTCGGCGCGGCAATCGAAGCCCTGGCCAGCGCCACCATCGCCAGCGCACCGCGCGACATTCCCG
The DNA here is from genome assembly GCF_044753305.1 of Pseudomonas sp. NPDC088429. Lineage (NCBI taxonomy): Bacteria > Pseudomonadati > Pseudomonadota > Gammaproteobacteria > Pseudomonadales > Pseudomonadaceae > Pseudomonas > Pseudomonas sp. NPDC088429. The sequence goes on from NZ_JBIVMX010000026.1 coordinate 53,490, forward strand.
CCGTGTTCAAACGCGCAACGCCGATTGCCAAACCGCAGACGGCGCCGTCGTCACTGCTGCGCGCACGTTTCTGCGACGACCACCTCGGCGGCACGCTCGCTGCCGATTTATATCAACGTTTGCTCGATGCCGGCTGGATCGAGCAGATCGAACAGCGCGTGGTGGTCACGCACAAAGGTTCGACACAACTGGCCAAGCGCGGGGTGTTCATTCAGGCGCTGGCCCATCGCAACGTGCAAGTCGCCTGCGCCTGCCCGGACTGGAGCGAAAGGCGTCCGCACATGGGCGGCACCCTCGGCGCGGCGCTGTTGCAGTTGTTCATGCAATCCGGCTGGCTGACCTTGCCCCACGACTCCCGCGCCTTGCAATTGACCGCCACCGGGCAGCGCGAAATCCATCGCTTCGCCAGGGAGACCGAGCTGGAAATGGCGTTGTAGAGCAGTCGCCGCGTCGCCCACGGCTGCGAACAGGTCGCATCCAGCACGAACGCCTGAACGCGATCGCGCACACTCGATCCGGGGACTTTTCGGATGGGGGGAGGCGGCATGGACACTCGACACTTCAGTGCGGCAGAGCGGCTGGAACGCCTGCCGATCAGCGGTTATCACCGGATCATTTTCATCATCATTGCCTTGGCGTTTTTCTTCGATTCGATGGATCTGGCGATGATGACGTTTCTGCTCGGCTCGATTAAGGCCGAGTTCGGACTGAGCAGTGCGCAGGCCGGGTTACTCGCCAGTTCGAGCTTTTTCGGCATGGTGCTGGGCGCGTCGCTGTCGGGCATGCTCGCCGACCGTTTCGGGCGTAAACCGGTGTTCCAGTGGAGCATCGTCTTATGGGGCGTGGCCAGTTATCTGTGCTCGACGGCGCAAACGGTCGAGGCGCTGACGTTGTTCCGCATCCTGTTGGGAATCGGCATGGGCATGGAGTTTCCTATCGCGCAGTCGATGCTCTCCGAGCTGATTCCGGCACAGCGGCGCGGGCGTTATATCGCATTGATGGACGGTTTCTGGCCACTGGGTTTTGTTGCGGCGGGCGTGCTCTCGTACTTCCTGCTGCCGCTGATTGGCTGGCGCGACATCTTTCTGGTGTTGGCGATACCGGCGGTGTTTGTGTTGGCCATTCGTTTTTTCATTCCTGAATCACCGCGCTGGCTGGAGCAGGCTGGGCATGATGAAGCGGCGGACAAGGTGTTGAACGGCATCGAAGCGCGGGTGCGATCCTCTCTCGGCGGTGCGGCGCTGCCGGAACCGATTCGCTTGCCGCGCACCGTGACGCTGCCGGGCAACTTTTTTTCGGCGCTCAAACAGATCTGGTCGCCGCATTATCGCCAGCGCACGACGATGATCTGGAGTCTGTGGTTTTTCGCCCTGCTGGGGTTTTATGGACTGACGTCGTGGTTGAGTGCTTTGCTGCAGCAGTCGGGTTTTGCCGTGACGCAGTCGGTGTATTACACGGTGCTGATTTCGTTGGGCGGGATTCCCGGGTTTCTGATGGCGGCGTGGCTGGTCGAGCGCTGGGGGCGTAAACCGGTGTGCATCGTTACGCTGCTCGGCGGCGGGGTGATGGCGTTTCTGTATGGGCAGAGCGCGGTGTTCGGCGGCAACGTGGCGCTGCTGATCAGCACCGGGTTGTTGATGCAGTTTTTCCTGTTCGGTATGTGGGCGGTGCTCTACACCTACACGCCGGAGTTGTATCCGACTTCGGCGCGCGCGACGGGCTCGGGGTTTGCCTCGGCGATTGGCCGCGTGGGCTCGCTGCTCGGGCCGTTGGTGACCGGGTTGGTGTTCCCGATTACCGGGCAGGGCGGGGTGTTTGCGCTGGGCGCGGCGTGCTTCGCGATTGCGGCGGGGGTGGTGTGGTTGTTCGGGATGGAGACGCGGGGCAAGACCCTCGAAGAGCTGACTGAAGCCCAAATCCCAGGCTAAACAAAGAACCCACTGTGGGAGCGAGCCTGCTCGCGAAAGCGGAGTGTCATTAAACGAAAATGTTAACTGACACTCCGCTTTCGCGAGCAGGCTCGCTCCCACATGGGTGCTTTGGTGTTGCTTACGGTTTTACCAGGCGCGCATCCAGGCTGTTCTGCGCCAGGCGCTTGGCCTGATCTTGGGTCATGCCCAAATGCTCATGCAGCGCATGGAAGTTCTCGGTCACGTAACCACCGAAATACGCCGGGTCATCGGAGTTCACCGTGACCTTCACGCCACGCTCGAGCATGTCGAGAATGTTGTGCTGCGACATGTGATCAAACACGCAAAGCTTGGTGTTCGACAACGGGCACACGGTCAGCGGGATCTGCTCGTCGATGATCCGCTGCATCAGTCGCTCGTCTTCGATGGCGCGTACGCCGTGGTCGATGCGCTGGATTTTCAGCAGGTCGATGGCTTCCCAGATGTACTCCGGCGGGCCTTCTTCGCCAGCGTGGGCAACGGTCAGGAAGCCTTCGTGACGGGCACGATCGAACACGCGCTGGAACTTGCTCGGCGGGTGGCCCATCTCGGAACTGTCGAGGCCGACAGCGACAAACGCATCACGGAACGGCAGCGCCTGGTCGAGGGTTTTCTCTGCTTCTTCTTCGCTGAGGTGGCGCAGGAAGCTGAGGATCAGACCGCTGGTGATGCCCAGTTGCTGCTCGCCATCCTTCAATGCCGCGGCGATGCCGTTGAGCACCACCTCGAATGGAATGCCCCGGTCGGTGTGAGTCTGCGGGTCGAAGAACGGTTCGGTGTGAATCACGTTCTGCGCCTTGCAGCGCAACAGGTACGCCCAGGTCAGGTCGTAGAAATCCTGCGAAGTGCGCAGCACGTCGGCGCCCTGGTAATACAGGTCGAGGAATTCCTGCAGGTTGTTGAAGGCGTAAGCCTTGCGCAGGGTTTCCACGTCATTCCACGGCAGGGCGATCTTGTTGCGTTCGGCCAGGGCGAACAGCAGCTCGGGCTCCAGCGAGCCTTCCAGGTGCAGGTGCAGTTCAGCCTTGGGCAAGGCGTTGAGCCAGTCGTACATATTCTTTTCTCATCAGGTGCAATGACGGCATTCTACAGATGCTCGCCGAAACAATTGGCAAAACCTGACCAAGCGATCCATCAAACGGCTTCCTGCTCGCGGCGATAAGCGTAGGTATCGGCGAAGCGCGACAGGAGGAATTCGGCGCAAGTGGTGGTCGGATATTTCGCTGGATGCTGTGCGTCCTGACAACCGGGAAGGCATTCGATGCGCGTGTCCGGGTGCGGCTCGGCGAAGAACGGCATCGAGTAACGGTCAACGCCGAGCGGGCTGATCACCCGGTGCGGGGTCGAGCGATAACGGTCGTTGCTCCAGCGCGCCATCATGTCGCCGAGATTGACCACGAAGGTGCCGTCAATCGGTGGCGCATCGATCCATTCGCCTTTGACGTTTTTCACTTGCAAGCCACCGGCGCTGTCCTGATATAGCAGGGTGATGCAGCCGTAATCGGTGTGCGCACCGGCGCCTTGCTGCTCGGCGGAGCTGGCGGTGTGGCGCGGTGGGTAATGGATCATGCGCAGGACGCTGACCGGGTCGACGAAGCGGCTGTCGAAAAAGTCGCGTTCGATGTCGAGGGCGAGGGTCATAGCGCGCAGCAGGGTTTGCGCGAGGGCCTGCATGTCGAGGTAATGTTGCTCCATCAATTCAGCCCATCCGGGTTGAGCTGGATGGCGGTTCGGCCCGCGCAACGGTTTTTCTGCGAGCACGTCGGGATGGTTGGCCGGCAGGTGCAGGCCCATGTCGAAGGTTTCTTTGAGGTCGCTGGGTTTGCTCGGGTCGAGTTGCTCGGTGGCGATGGCGCCGTAGCCGCGATGGTGGCGGGTCTGGGTGATGTCGATCTTGAGTTTTTCTGCGGCGGGCAGGGCGAAGAAACGCTGAGTCTGATCAAGCACCGTGTCGATGCGTTGCGCTGAAATCGGATGGCCCTTGATGTAGAAAAAGCCCCATTCGCGGCAGGCTTGGTCAATCTGCCCGGCGACCGCAGGCCAGGCGTTTTCGTCGTCGGAGTAGAGCGGGCTGATATCGATGATCGGAAGCTGATCCATACACAATCCTTGAATACGCTGAAGATCCAACTGTGGGAGCGAGCCTGCTCGCGAAGAGGGAGTGTCAGACAACATTTTTGTTTGATGACACACCGCTTTCGCGAGCAGGCTCGCTCCCACAGGGTTATGTGTGACTAGTAAAAATTTACTTCGGCATCTCGGCTTTCATGCCTTCTACGTAGTAGTTCATCGACGCCAGTTCCGCATTGGTCGCGCTTACGCCTGCGGGGATTTTCTCGACGCCGGCCTGATCCTTGATCGGCCCGGTGAATGGCTGGAACGCACCGCTCTTGATGTCAGCAATGATCTGCTCGGCTTCGGCTTTCACCGGCGCTGGCACCAGATCGCTGATCGGCAGTTCAATCGTGCCTTCCTTCAGCCCGCCCCAGTAATCCTGGGATTTCCAGGTGTGATCGATCACGCTTTGCGTCGCCTGAATATAGTGCGGCGCCCAGTCGTTGACGATCGAGGTCAGCACTGCTTTCGGGCCGAAGTGCGCCATGTCCGAGGCATAACCCACCGCGTACACGCCACGACGTTCGGCAGCCTGAATCGGCGCCGGGCTGTCGGTGTGCTGGAACACCACATCGACGCCCTGATCGATCAGCGCGTTGGCCGCGTCGGCCTCTTTGCCCGGATCGAACCACGAGTTGACCCATACCACTTTGATCTCGGTGCCCGGGTTGTATTTGTTCAGCGCCAGTTGAATCGAGTTGATGTCGCGGATCACCTCGGGGATCGGGAACGAAGCGACGTAACCGATTTTTTTGGTCTTGGTCATCTTCGCCGCGAGGAAGCCACCGACGTAGCGACCTTCGTAGGTGCGCGCCAGATAGGTGCCGAGGTTTTTGTCCTGTTTGTAGCCGGTGGCGTGTTCGAAGGTCACCTTGGGAAACTGCTTGGCGACTTTCAGCGTCGGGTTCATGTAGCCGAAAGAGGTGGTGAAGATCAGATCGTATTTGTCCTTGGCCATGTTGCGGATCACCCGCTCGGCGTCGGCGCCCTCGGCAACGTTTTCCACGTAGTTGGTGGTGATCTGATTGCCGAACTTCTCGGCGAGTGCCTTGCGCCCCTGCTCATGCTGATACGTCCAGCCGTGGTCACCGATCGGGCCGATGTAAACGAAACCGACCTTGAGCGGATCGGCAGCGCTGGCGCTCAGGCTGATCCCCAGACCGAGGGCGGCGCACAGCAGTTTGTGCAGCGGACGTATTTGCATGAATTCGAACTCCATTTTGTTGTGTGTGGTCAGGGCCAATGCAAATTGCTGACCAACAGGACAACAAACCTTCCGAAACCGCGTAACGGCCATCGCGAGCAGGCTCACTCCTACATTTGGAATGCGTTCCCCTGTAGGAGTGAGCCTGCTCGCGATAGCGCCCTCAAGGCCAATAAAAGTGCACCGGGCAAAGTACCGCTATCAGTTGGTGCGCTAATGTGTAACGAAACGTTAGCGCCGCTCCGCAGTCAGTAGCTCATTCGCACTCTTCGGTAAAAGGCCCGTCCATGCTCACCATCCTCAAGCAAGAAAGTTTTCTGCTACTGGCCGTCATCGCCGCGTGCGTCGCCTATCCGTTGGAACACTGGATGCTGCACAGCGGCCAGATCGTCGCGCTGACTGCCGGTCTGGTGCTGATCGCGTTCATCGTCGCCGCCTCGATGCGCGTCGCCCATCACGCTGAATTGCTCGCCGAAAAGGTTGGCGACCCTTACGGCACGATGATCCTCACACTCGCCGCCGTGCTGGTCGAAGTGGTGATTCTGGCGATCATGATGAGCAACGAAGCGTCGCCCACGTTGGTGCGCGACACGATCTATTCCGCCGTGATGCTCGACATCAACGGCATCCTTGGCCTCGCCGCGTTGATGGGCGGGATCAAGCACGGCGAACAGTCCTACAACGACGATTCGGCGCGCAGCTACAGCGTGATGATCCTCACCGCCATGGGCGTGTCGATGGTGGTGCCGGAGTTTATTCCCGAGGCCAACTGGAAGATTTATTCGGCGTTCACCATCGGTGCGATGGTGGTGCTGTATGCGCTGTTTCTGCGCATGCAGGTCGGCCCGCACAGTTACTTTTTCAGCTACAGCTATCCGGACAAACGCCGCAAGAAAGAACCGCAGGATGCGCAGGTGAAAGCACCGAGCATCGGCCTGTCGATCGGCATTCTGGTGTTTGGCATTGTGGTGATCGGCGCGTTGGCCGAGGTGATGTCGAAGACCCTCGATCTGGGCCTGGAAGGCACGGGTGCGCCGCCGGTGATCACGGCGATTCTGGTGGCGGCGATTTCTGCGGCACCGGAAATTTTGACCGCGTTGCGTGCAGCATTGGCCAACCGCATGCAGTCGGTGGTGAACATTGCGATGGGCGCGTCACTGTCGACAGTGATTCTGACGGTGCCGGTAATGGAAGCGATGGCGCTGTACACCGGCCAGCCGTTTCAGATGGCGATGACGCCAGTGCAGACGGTGATGATTTTCCTGACGTTGATGGTCAGCGCGATCAACCTCAATGACGGCGAAACCAATGCCATCGAAGGCATGACCCACTTCGTACTGTTCGCAACGTTCATCATGCTTTCCCTGCTCGGCCTTTGATATTGATCGTTCCCACGCTCCGCGTGGGAATGCCGCCATGGACGCTCTGCGTCCGCTGCTGGGACGCGGAGCGTCCCGAGACGCATTCCCACGCAGAGCGTGGGAACAATCATATGGGGAGGGGGATCAGGTGCCGGCGATCAGTTGGCGGGCCGCCTGGCTGTGATCGGCGATCAGGCCTTTGAGGTCAAGGCCTTCAACCTGGCCATCAACCACGCGCCACTTGCCGCCAATCATCACCCGATCGGCACGATCGGCGCCGCACAACAGCAGCGCCGAAATCGGATCATGGCTGCCGGAGAAACGCAGCTCATCAAGCTTGAACAACGCCAGATCCGCCTGCTTGCCCACGGCAATCTCACCAATATCGGTACGGCCCAGCAAGCTCGCCGAACCCTTGGTTGCCCAACCCAGCACGCGTTCCGGGGTGATCTTCTCGGCGCCGTAACGCAGACGCTGGATGTACAGCGCCTGACGCGCTTCCAGAATCATGTTCGAGGCATCGTTGGATGCCGAACCATCCACGCCCAAACCAAACAACGCACCGGCGTCAGTCAGATCAATACTCGGGCAGATGCCGGAAGCCAAACGCATGTTCGAACTCGGGCAATGGCAGATACCGGTACCAGCCTCGCCGAGACGCGCGATTTCGTCCGGGTTGAAGTGAATACCGTGGGCCAGCCAGGTGCGCGGGCCGAGCCAGCCGACGCTGTCGAGATAATCGACGGTGCGCAGGCCGAAACGCTGCAGGCAGAAATCTTCTTCATCGAGGGTTTCGGCCAGATGCGTGTGCAGGCGCACGTCGAGTTTGTTCGCCAGTTCAGCACTCGCCGACATGATTTCCGGGGTCACCGAGAACGGCGAGCATGGTGCCAGCGCGATCTGGATCTGCGCGCCATCGCCACGCTCGTGGTACTCGTGAATCAGGCGCTGACTGTCGTCGAGAATCACCTGACCTTCCTGCACGGTCTGTTGTGGTGGCAGGCCGCCGTCCTTCTCGCCGAGGCTCATCGAGCCGCGAGTGAGCATGGCGCGCATGCCCAGTTCACGCACGGTTTCGACTTGCACGTCGATGGCGTTTTCCAGGCCGTCCGGGAACAGATAGTGGTGGTCGGCAGCGGTGGTGCAGCCGGACAGCAGCAGCTCGGCCAAAGCGACTTTGGTGGCGAGCGCGAGTTTCTCAGGCGTCAGGCGCGCCCACACCGGGTACAGGGTTTTCAGCCACGGGAACAACGGCTGATTGACCACCGGCGCCCAGGCGCGGGTGAGGGTTTGATAGAAATGGTGATGGGTGTTGATCAGGCCCGGCAGGATCACATGCTCGCGGGCATCGAACACTTCATTGCACGGCGCCGACGGCTGTTGGCCGGCAGCCAGCACTTCGACGATGACACCGTCTTGCACGACTAGACCGCCACGGGCATCGAGCTCGTTGGAGGTGAAAATAGCGAGGGGATTTTTTAACCAGGTACGGGTCGCGGGCATGTTGCCGGCTCCTCTGAAAATTGGGTTCAGGGTTGCCAGCTCAGTGATGCCCTGTCTGCTGATCCAGGGTCGCCGCGGGGACGAGGTGCGCAGTTTCAAACAAATTGTTGCATCGAGCAAGCCCAACCCGACAGGACAACATCACCAAAATACACAACCCAATGGCGATGTAATCCGACAACGCCCATTCCAACAAAATACGCAACCCTGTAGGAGCTGCCGAAGGCTGCGATCTTTTGATCTTTTTTTTTACAATCAAAAGATCGCAGCCTTCGGCAGCTCCTACAGGGGATCATCAATTACCAGGGAATGGTTTCACCCTTGTAATTGATGAAGTGATGCCCGCCCTTGCCGGTGTACGCATTCACCTGATCAACCAAGCCACGGGTGCTGGTTTCCACATCCAGATCCGCGCCTTCGCCACCCATGTCCGTCTTCACCCAACCCGGATGCAGCGACAACACGGTCATCTTCTGCTCGCCCAATTGCGTGATAAAACTGTTGGTCATCGAGTTCAGCGCAGCCTTGCTCGCTTTGTACAGCGCCAGTTCCGGCGCGTCCGGCACTGTCACGCTGCCCAGCCCGGAACTCATGAACGCCAGCACACCGCTGCCTTCGCGGATCTGCCCGACAAAACGCTGCGCCAGATTGATCGGCGCCACCGCGTTGGTGAAAAACAGCTGACCGACTTCAGCCAATGTCGCGCCGCCCGGGGTCTGATCGGCCGGGCCTTTGACCCCAGCGTTGACGAACAGCAGGTCGAAGGTTTCGCCTTTGAGCTGTTGGCTCAGGGCGATCATCGCTTGCTGATCGTCCATGTCGAGCTTCTCGATCCGCACCTTGCCTAATGCTTGAAGCGCATCGGCATTGGCAGGATTGCGCACGGTGGCGGTGACTTGCCAGCCATCAGCCAGCAGGGTTTTCACCAGACCGAGGCCAAGGCCCCGGGAGGCGCCGATGATCAGTGCGTTTTTTGCAGACATGAGGGGCTTCCTTGATGAATGAGGATCATGGATTCAATGGACAGGCCTGACCGAGCCGAAGTTGCAGCTCTTGCCGCAGCACGTCGAGTTCGCTCATGCGGGTTTCAATCAGTTGCAGTTTGTCGCGCAGAAGTTGCGCCACGGCGTTGTCCGGATCGGGCGCGTTCCACAACGCCGCGACACTGTCACCGATCTCGCCGAGGGTAAATCCCAGGCGCTGCGCCGTTTTGATGTACAGCACCAGTTGCACCATCTCCAGCGGATAGTCGCGGTAACCATTGGCACTGCGCTGCGCCGCAATCAACCCGCGCTGCTCGTAGAAACGCAGGGCGTCACGGCTGACGGCGCTGGCCAGGGCTAATTCACCGATGCGCATGGCGACTCTCAAAAGGGCTATTGACCCTGGAGCATACTCCAGGCTTTACCGTGCTTGCTCCCTGAATTTCTGGAGCATGGATGATGTGGACTTCAACGCAGTATCGCCACGTGGTTCGCGGCAGCGCCTGGTATGACTTGATCGTCACGGCAGCGTTTGCCACGCCGTGGAGTTTTGCGCTTGTGCACGGGTTGTTGAGCGCACTGGATTTGCCCGGCGAATTGCCGGCGTTTCAGCCTGTGCATATGTTGATGGCGAATCTGTTGGGGTCGGTGGTGTGCGTGTGGGCGGTGCTGCGGATTCGTGATCCGCAGGCGCTTTATGGACGGTATGACGCGGTGGCGCGGTTTTTGTTTGCGGCTTGGCAGGGGTATGCCTTGCTGCACGGTGCCAGTTCGATTCTGATTGTTTTCCTGGTCTTTGAACTGGCGTGGGGCATTGCTCAGGTGTTGCCTGTGAGGGCGCCTTCGCTGGCAAGCCATGCTCCTACAGGTGATGCAAGACGCTCTCTGTAGGAGCAAGGCTTGCCCGCGATAGGGCCAACAAGGTCACCGCATCAATGCCCGGCCTGCCAAGGTTGCCCCAACGAAACCGGTGCATACAATCTTGTACGCACCGCATCCCGCGACAACAACACCAACACCAAAATCGTCGCCACATACGGCAGCATCGCCAGCAAACTCGACGGAATCGCCAGCCCCAACCCCTGCGCGACCAAATGCAGGATGCTGGCGAGGCCAAACAGATACGCCCCGAGCAACAACCGCCACACCCGCCAACTGGCAAACACCACCAGCGCCAAAGCAATCCAGCCACGCCCGGCGGTCATGTTCTCCGCCCACATCGGCGTATACGCCAGCGACAAATAAGCCCCGGCCAACCCGGCCATCGCTCCACCAAACAGCACCGCTAGAGTACGCACGGTCAACACCGGCAAGCCCATCGCACTGGCCGCATCCGGGTTCTCACCCACGGCTTGAATGATCAACCCGACACGACTTTTGATGATCACCCACGCCACCAGCGCAAACAGCGCGAACGACAGATACACCAGCAGATCCTGCGCAAACAGCATCCGCCCGATCAGCGGAATTTCACTCAGATAAGGAATCGCCAACGGCTCGAAACCGGCCAGTGGTTTCCCCACCCAGGCCGCGCCGACAAAGGTCGACAGCCCGACACCAAAAATCGTCAGAGCCAGACCGGTCGCCACTTGATTGGCATTGAATACCAGCGCCACCAAAGCAAACAGTGACGACAACAACATCCCGGCCAACATCGCCAACAACACGCCAAGCCACAGGTTGCCGCTGTTCAGCGCGACGATAAAACCGATCACCGCGCCAAACAGCATCATCCCTTCCTGCCCAAGATTGAGCACACCGCTCTTCTCGCAGATCAGTTCACCCAGCGCCACCAGCAACAGCGGCGTGCCGCATCGCACCATGGCGTAGAAAATATTGCTCAACAGATCGATATCCATCACAGCGCTCCGGCGGTTACGGCGGTGGTCGACGTGCGCTTCACCCAGCGCAGGTTCAGGCGTGGCCGATAGAGGATCAGCACGTCGCAGGCGAGCAGGAAAAACAGCATCATTCCCTGGAACAACTGGGTGATCGCCTGCGGCAGATTCATCGTCATTTGCGCGCTCTCGCCACCGATGTACAGCAGCGCCATCAACAGACTGGAGAACAGAATCCCGATCGGATTCAGTCGGCCAAGAAACGCCACGGTAATCGCCGCATAGCCGTAACCCGGCGACACCTGCGGCACCAATTGGCCAATCGGCCCGGTGACTTCACAGACGCCAGCGAGCCCAGCCAAGCCGCCGCTGATCAACAGCGCCAGCCAGATCAAACGCTTCTCGCGAAAGCCGACAAACCCCGCCGCACGCTTGTCCAGCCCGAGCACTTTGATCTGGAAACCGACAAAGCTTTTCTGCAACAACACCCACACCGCGACCAGTGCGAGAAGGGCGAAATACACCCCGGCGTGCACGCGGCCATCCTCCATCAGCAACGGCAAACGGCTGGCGTCGCCGAACATCGCCGACTCGGGAAAGTTGAATCCGGCCGGATCCTTCAGCGGCCCGTGTACACAGAACAACAGCAGATTCAGCGCGATGTAATTGAGCATGATGCTGGTGAGGATTTCATTGGCGTTGAAACGTGTGCGTAACCACGCGGTCAGCCCGGCCCACGCCGCGCCGGCGAGGGTGCCGGTTAGCAGAATCAACACCAGCGCCCAACGGCTTTGCATGTCGATGATGTTCACCGCCAAGGCACTGCCGGCGAGTGCGCCGAGGAGCAATTGTCCCTCAGCGCCGATGTTCCAGATCCGCGCCTGATACGCCACCGCCAGACCCAAAGCGCAGAGCAGAATCGGCAACGCTTTGACCAGCAATTCAGAGACGCCATACAAATCGCTGACCGGTGAAATCAGCAGCGTATGCAAGGTTTGCAGCGGGTCATGCCCGAGGGCGATAAACAGCAGCGAGCCGCAACCGAGCGTCAGCGCCGCCGCCAGTAACGGCGAGCACCACAGCATCAAGCGCGATTGCTGGCCACGGGGTTCGAGGGAAAGCAGCATGTTTGAAACTCCGTTAAACCGTGGCGGCTGAAGGTGGGTTGTTGAACTGGCCGGCCATCCAGCCGCCGACATCACTGAGTTGCGTGTCGCCGGTGTTGTGCAACGCCGACAGGCGTCCGCCGCACAACGCGCCGAGGCGATCGCTGATCTGGAACAGTTCGTCGAGGTCTTCGGAAATCACCAGAATCGCCGCACCGGCATCGCGCAACGCGATCAACGCACGGTGGATGGTCGCGGCGGCGCCGACGTCGACGCCCCAGGTCGGGTGCGCAGCGATCAGCAGTTTCGGTTGCTGAAGGATTTCGCGGCCGAGGATGAATTTCTGCAAGTTGCCGCCAGACAGGCTGCGCGCAGCGGTTTGCGCGTCCGGGGTTTTCACGCCGAAGCGCTGAATGATTTGTTGGGCGAGGGCTTCGACTTTGCCGCGTTCGATCAAACCGTGGCTGACCAAGCCTTGTTGGAACGCGGTGAGCAGAGCGTTATCGGCCAGACTCAATTCCGGCACCGCGCCGTGGCCGAGGCGCTCGGCGGGGACGAACGCCAAGCCCAATTTGCGTCGTGCATCCGGGCGCAGATCGGCGACGTGTTGCTCGGCGAATCGAATGGTCGCGGCCTCCGCACGAGGCAAGGTTTGTTCGCCGCTGAGCAGGGCGAGCAACTCATCCTGGCCATTGCCCGCGACCCCGGCGATACCGACGATTTCACCGCTGCGTACCTGCACATCAATGTCAGTCAGCGAACAACCAAACGGATCGGGGTTGTGCCAGCTCAAGCCCTTCACCTGCAAAAACGCCGCGCCGCCGCTGACTTTCGGATAGTCACCAATCAACGCCGCCGCTTCGCCAACCATCAACTGCGCTAACTGCTGATCCGAGCATTCGGCCGGCACGCAATGCCCGGCCACGCGCCCGCCGCGAAGAACCGTCGCGCTGTGACACAGCGCGCGAACTTCGCCGAGTTTATGGCTGATAAACAGAATACTGCAGCCCTCGGCGGCGAGACGGCGCAGGGTGATGAACAGCTCGTCAGCCTCCTGCGGGGTCAGCACCGACGTCGGTTCGTCGAGAATCAGCAGACGAATGTCCTGCATCAGGCAGCGAATGATTTCCACCCGTTGCCGCTCGCCGATCGACAGGCTGTGAACAAGTCGCTCCGGCTCCAGCGCCATGCCATAACGGCGCGACACTTCGCGAATTTTCGGTTCCAGTTGTTTCGGTGTGCCAGCCTTGGCGCCCATCGCCAGCGCGATGTTCTGCGCGACGCTGAGGGTTTCGAACAGCGAGAAGTGCTGGAACACCATGCCGATGCCCAAATGCCGTGCCTGCGCCGGATTGCGAATGTTGACTCGCTGGCCCTGCCAAAGCATTTCCCCGGCGTCGGCCTGGGTGACGCCGTAGATGATCTTCATCAACGTACTTTTGCCCGCGCCGTTTTCACCGAGCAGTGCGTGAATTTCTCCGGGCGCAATGCTCAGGTCGATGGCGTCGTTGGCCAGACAACCGGGATAACGTTTGCTGATGTGGCGCAGTTGCAGGCGCGCAGGAGTAGAAGCAATTGGCATGACAGGCTCGACTTGCTTGGAGTTGTGCCTGTGGATAAAGCAATTTCCTGGCCATTGAGTCAGGAACCCGAGCGGGCTGCGGGTGGCAGCGCTCGGCGCAGAGCATTGCGCTGAAAATCGGCGGGATTTGCAGCACCAAATCGGAGCAAAGGTGTTGATCGGGCTCCAGTTTTGCCCGGCCGCAACTGATCAAAAAACGAGCAAACCCGTGGGAGCTAGGCAGAACCTGCGACTGCGGCGGTCATGAACGGGTTATCCACAGGTTGCTCCACAGTTATTGTGCGCAAGCCGAAACGCCGGGCATAAGCACTGTGGTGCTTTCTTCTAATCGTGATAATCGCGGCTAACTGATTGTTTCTGCTTGGAAATTACATTTCGTCGGGCAAATTGAACGAAAAGTGAACAAACCGCGCAAAGCCACGTTACAGAAGGGTTACAGCGTTATGTGCTCAGGTTATCCACAGTCGGGTGCACAGCAGCTGTGGGCAAGTTTGCGGAATATGAAATTTCGCATCCGCCCCAAAACATCGCAGCCTTCGGCAACTCCTACAGGGAAACGCATTTCAATTGTAGGAGCTGCGGAACGCTGCGATCTTTTGACCTTGCTTCACCGCTGCAACAAAATCCGCCCACGACTCAAATCCGCCAACTGCCCCTGCAACACCGCAATCTGCGCCTCACCCACCGCCAACTTCAACTCAACCCCATTCGCCGTAAAATTCTCCTCAACAACCAACCCACCCAAATCCGCCACCCGCAACTTCACCAAAGCCAACTCGGCAAACCCGCAGGCACAACTCAACGCCACCCGACTGATCAACTCAACCTTCGCCGCCGTCTGCAAACACTTGTTCGCACCACCGCCATAGGCCCGGGCCAACCCGCCAGTCCCCAGTTGAATCCCGCCGTACCAACGAATCACCAACACCGCGACCTGATCGCAATCCTGCGCTTCAATCGCCGCCAATATCGGTCGCCCAGCAGTACCACCCGGTTCGCCATCGTCATTGCTGCGATATTGATCGCCGAGTTTCCATGCCCAGCAATTGTGCGAAGCATTCAAATCGCTGTGCTGCTCGAAAAACGCCTGCGCATCAGCAGGACTGCCGATCGGTGCGGCAAAAGTGATAAAGCGGCTTTTGCGAATCTCTTCGCGGTACTCGCAAAAACCGCTGAGGGTGAAAGGCATAAACGTCTTATACAGAAGGAGTGAGGCCGCAGCCTTTGAGAATGATGCGGATCAGGTTGTTGCCGGCGTCTTCCATGTCCTGCTTGGTCAACTTGCTGCGACCGCTGACGCGACAGATCTGCGTGGCGAAATCGGCATAGTGCTGGGTGCTGCCCCACAACAGGAAAATCAGATGCACCGGATCAACCGCGTCCATTTTGCCCGCATCGATCCACGCCTGAAACACCGCCGCACGGCCGGTGAACCAGGCGCGGTAATCCTGATTGAAATATTCGGTCAGGCATTCGCCGCCGCTGATCACTTCCATCGCAAAGATTCGCGAGGCTTGCGGCTGGCGTCGGGAGAATTCCATCTTGGCGCGGATGTAGCGGGTCAGCGCCTCGGCCGGATCGTCCTCGGCGGTGAGCGTGTTGAAGGTGCTGTCCCACAGCTCGATGATGTTGCTCAGCACCGCCACGTACAAACCGAGTTTGTTGGTGAAGTAGTAATGCAGGTTCGCCTTGGGCAACCCGGCATTCTGGGCGATGGTGTTCATGCTGGTGCCTTTGTACCCGTGACGGGCGAACTCGTCTTCGGCGGCTTTGAGGATGGTCTCTTCGTTCTTCTGACGAATGCGGCTGGCGGGTTTGCCGCCGTGGGCTGGGACTTCAAAGGTCATAGGCACTTCCGGGTTTGTCTGTGGGCGCTACCAGTTGCGTTGATAGCGCACCCACAGGCATCCGACAAGTCTTTGCGCGATAAAACCGTTACGCCTGTTCGATCTTGTTCAGCGGCGCGTGGGTTTCAGTGGCTGCGGTTTTCGACTCCGGCAGCAACAGGCACAGGATGATTGCGGTCAGGCCACCGCTGGTGATCGCCGAGTCGAACAGGTTCTGCACCAGTTTCGGCAGCAGGTGCAGCAGGTTCGGTTGTGCGGCGATGCCCAGGCCGACGCCGAACGAAGTGGCGATGATCAGCATGCTGCGCCGATCCAGCGACGACTGCGCGAGGATGCGCACGCCGGCCGCGGCCACCGCGCCGAACATCACCAGAGTCGCGCCACCCAATACCGGTTTCGGAATCTGTTGCAGCACCGCGCCGATCATCGGAAACAAGCCGAGACAAAACAGGATCGCGCCGATGTACAGCCCGACGTAGCGGCTGGCGACGCCGGTCAACTGGATCACGCCGTTGTTCTGCGCAAACGTGGTGTTGGGGAAAGCGCTGAAGGTCGCGGCGATCATGCAGCTCACGCCATCACCGAGCACGCCACCGCGCAGGCGGCTTATATATGAAGGGCCGCTGATAGGTTGACGGGCGAGCATGCAGTTGGCGGTGAGGTCACCGACGGTTTCGATGGTGCTGATCAGATAAATCAGCGCGACCGGCAGGAAAGCTGTCCAGTCGAAGCTGAATCCGAATTTGAACGGGGTAGGAAAACTCACCAGCGGCAAGTCAGGCAACGGCTGCGGCACCAGTTTCCCACTGAACCACGCGGCCAGACTGCCGAGCACCAGACCAATGATGATCGCCGACAAGCGCACCCACGGCGTGTTGGATCGGTTGAGCAGAATGATCGTCATCAGCACGAACACGCCCAACGCCAGATTGCCCGGCGCACCGAAGTCCGGCGCGTTGAAGCCGCCGCCCAGATCAGTGATACCGACTTTGATCAGACTGATGCCGATCAGGGTGATAACGATCCCGGTCACCAGCGGCGTTACGACTCGACGCAACTGACCGATGAAACGGCTGAGGACGATCTGCACCATCGCGCCGAAAAAGCACACGCCGAAGATCATCGCCAGAATGTCTTCCGGGCTGCCGCCGCGTTGCTTGACCAGAAACCCGGCCGACAGCACCGCACCGAGAAAGGCGAAACTGGTGCCTTGCAGACAAATCATCCCGGCGCCGATGCCGAACGGCCGCCGCGCCTGAATAAAGGTGCCGACGCCCGACACCATCAACGCCATGCTGATCAGGTACGGCAAATACGCGGTCAGCCCGAGGGCCGAACCAATCACCAATGGCGGGGTGATGATGCCGACGAAACTGGCGAGCACGTGTTGCAGCGCGGCAAGGGTGGCGGCGAGTGGTTTGGGGCGGTCGTTGAGGCCGTAGATCAAGTCGCTGGACGGTGCGGAATCTGGCTGCATGGCTTAAGGCTTCTTATCAGAGGAACGAAGTAATTCCCCCTCTGCAAAAACCTGTCCACTTGCTCAACTTATTTTCTCTGTAGGAGCTGCCGAAGGCTGCGATCCCTTGATCTTGCTGTACTTCACCAACATCGCAATCCCGATCAACGCGTCGCCGCCAAACTCTCCAAAAAGCTCTCCAGCACCAAATGAGGGCGCCGCCCCTTGCGCGTGACCGATGCCAGACTCAAATCGTAAAACCGCGTCCCTGCTTTCAAGGCACGCAAACGCCCCTGCTGCACCCAAAGACTGGCGTAATGATCCGGCAGATACCCAATGTAACGCCCGGTCAAAATCAAAAACGCCATGCCTTCCCGGTCAGAAGCACTGGCCGTGCAATTGAGTGCCTGGTAGTGCGCCTGAATATCCGCCGGCAAACGAAACGTTGGCGCAATCGCGTCCTGACTGTTCAAGCGTTCGTCATCCAGTTGCTTGTCATCAACATAAAACAACGGATGCCCCACCGCGCAATAAAGCAGCGAACGCTCGCTGTACAGCGGCTGATATTCCAGTCCCGACAACGCACTGGCCTGCGGCACCACGCCGACATGCAGGCGGCCATCGAGCACACCTTGCTCGACTTCGTTCGGCGCAATCATGCGGATCTGAATCTGCACATCCGGCCCGCGCTCCTTCAACTGCGCGAGGGCGTGGGTGATGCGCATGTGGGGGAGGGTGACGAGGTTGTCGGTCAGGCCAATGATCAGCTCACCGCGCAAATGCTGGTGCAGGCCGTTGACCTCGGTGCGAAAACTTTCCAGCGCACTTAATAGTTGCAAGGCTGATTGATACACCTCGCGACCTTCTTCGGTCAGCGAAAACCCCGCGCGACCACGCTGACACAAACGCAAACCGAGGCGCTGCTCCAGATCACTCATCTGTTGGCTGATCGCCGAGCGACCGATGCCGAGCACAGTCTCCGCCGCCGAGAAGCCACCGCACTCCACCACACTGCGAAAAATCCGCAGCAGGCGAATATCAAAGTCACTGACCTGGGCCAGCGGATCGGGGCGGCGGCTGCTCATCTTATTGTTCTCATTGTTTAGCGGAGTTCTAACTGAAGGTTAGAAGAGTTGGATTTCACCGACTTTATCGCCGTGGCAATTTAGCTGCAACAACGCTTTTTATCTCCCTGACGCTTATGCCCTGCGAGGTTTTGCCCGATGAACATGCCTGAAAACGCTCAGTCGCCACTGGCCAGCCAACTGAAGCTGGACGCGCACTGGATGCCCTACACCGCCAACCGTAACTTCCAGCGCGATCCGCGTTTGATCGTTGGCGCCGAAGGCAGCTGGCTGATCGACGACAAGGGCCGCCGGGTATACGACTCGCTGTCCGGTCTGTGGACATGCGGCGCCGGTCACACCCGCAAGGAAATTCAGGAAGCAGTCTCCAAGCAATTGGGCACCCTCGATTACTCGCCGGGCTTTCAGTACGGTCACCCGCTGTCGTTCCAACTGGCCGAGAAAATCACCGAGTTGACCCCAGGTAATCTGAATCACGTGTTCTTCACTGACTCGGGCTCCGAGTGCGCCGACACCGCCGTGAAAATGGTGCGTGCCTACTGGCGCCTGAAAGGTCAGGCGACCAAAACCAAAATGATCGGCCGTGCCCGTGGTTACCACGGTGTGAATATCGCCGGCACCAGCCTCGGCGGTGTCAATGGCAACCGCAAACTGTTCGGTCAGTCGATGATGGACGTCGATCACCTGCCGCACACGTTGCTGGCAAGCAACGCGTTCTCCCGTGGCATGCCGGAGCAGGGCGGTATCGCTTTGGCCGATGAGCTGCTGAAGCTGATCGAACTGCACGATGCTTCGAACATCGCTGCGGTATTCGTTGAACCGATGGCCGGTTCCGCTGGCGTGCTGGTACCGCCACAGGGTTACCTGAAACGTCTGCGCGAGATCTGCGATCAGCACAACATCCTGCTGGTGTTCGACGAAGTGATCACTGGTTTCGGTCGTACCGGCAATATGTTCGGCGCCGACACCTTCGGCGTGACCCCGGATCTGATGTGCATCGCCAAGCAAGTCACCAACGGCGCGATCCCGATGGGCGCGGTGATTGCCAGCTCTGAGATCTATCAGACGTTCATGAATCAGCCGACGCCAGAATACGCGGTGGAATTCCCGCACGGCTACACCTACTCGGCACACCCGGTGGCTTGCGCCGCTGGCCTGGCGGCACTCGACCTGCTGCAAAAAGAAAACCTGGTGCAGAGCGTCGCGGAAGTCGCGCCGCATTTCGAAAACGCGCTGCATGGTCTGAAAGGCTCCAAGCACGTTATCGACATTCGTAACTTCGGTCTGGCCGGTGCGATCCAGATTGCCGGCCGTGACGGCGACGCCATCGTGCGTCCGTTCGAAGCGGGCATGGCTCTGTGGAAAGCCGGGTTCTACGTACGTTTCGGCGGCGACACCCTGCAGTTCGGCCCAACCTTCAACAGCAAGCCGCAAGACCTCGATCGCCTGTTCGACGCGGTCGGCGAAGTGCTGAACAAGCTCGACTGATTTTTCCTTCTATATAGCTATACAAATAGCAGGCGCCTGTTGCGGGTGTCTGCGCACAAGAATTCAGGAGTTTTCGATGAGCGTTATTCCGCATTTGATCAATGGCGAACTGGTGACCGAGAACGGTCGTGCGGTTGATGTGTTCAACCCGTCCACCGGTCAGGCTATCCACAAGCTGCCACTGGCCAGCCAGGCAACCATCCAGAAAGCCATCGATGCCGCCAAGGCTGCGTTCCCGGCCTGGCGCAACACGCCACCGGCCAAACGTGCCCAGGTGATGTTCCGTTTCAAGCAACTGCTGGAGCAGAACGAAGCGCGCATCTCGCAACTGATCAGCGAAGAACACGGCAAGACCCTCGAAGACGCCGCCGGTGAACTGAAGCGCGGCATCGAGAACGTCGAGTTCGCCTGCGCCGCCCCGGAAATCCTCAAGGGCGAGTACAGCCGCAACGTCGGCCCGAACATCGACGCATGGTCGGACTTCCAGCCGCTGGGCATCGTTGCCGGTATCACCCCGTTCAACTTCCCGGCCATGGTGCCGCTGTGGATGTACCCGTTGGCGATCGTCTGCGGCAACTGCTTCATCCTCAAGCCGTCCGAGCGTGACCCGAGCTCGACATTGCTGATCGCTCAGCTGCTACTGGAAGCCGGTTTGCCGAAAGGCGTAATGAGCGTGGTGCACGGTGACAAGACTGCCGTGGACGCGTTGATCGAAGCGCCGGAAGTCAAAGCGCTGAGCTTCGTTGGTTCGACGCCGATTGCTGAGTACATCTACGCCGAAGGCACCAAGCGCGGCAAACGCGTGCAGGCACTGGGCGGCGCGAAGAACCATGCAGTACTGATGCCGGATGCCGATCTGGATAACGCGGTCAGCGCACTGATGGGCGCGGCGTACGGTTCGTGCGGCGAGCGCTGCATGGCGATTTCTGTTGCCGTGTGTGTTGGCGACCAGGTTGCAGATGCGCTGGTGGCGAAACTGGTGCCACAGATTCAGGCGCTGAAAATCGGTGCCGGCACTTCGTGCGGTCTGGACATGGGCCCACTGGTCACCGGTCAGGCGCGCGACAAAGTCAGCGGTTACGTAGATGACGGCGTGGCAGCGGGCGCGACCCTGGTGGTCGACGGTCGTGGTTTCAGCGTCGCTGGTCATGAAGAAGGCTTCTTCCTCGGTGGCTGCCTGTTCGACAACGTCACCCCGGAAATGCGCATCTATAAGGAAGAGATCTTCGGCCCGGTACTGTGCATCGTTCGCGTGAACAGCCTGGAAGAGGCCATGCAACTGATCAACGATCACGAATACGGAAACGGCACCTGCATCTTTACCCGTGACGGTGAAGCGGCGCGTCTGTTCTGCGACGAGATCGAAGTCGGCATGGTTGGCGTCAACGTGCCGCTGCCAGTACCGGTGGCTTATCACAGCTTCGGCGGCTGGAAGCGTTCGCTGTTTGGCGACCTCCACGCTTATGGCCCGGACGGCGTGCGCTTCTACACCCGCCGCAAAGCGATCACCCAGCGCTGGCCGCAGCGTGCGAGCCACGAGGCTTCGCAGTTCGCCTTCCCTAGCTTGTAAGTAGAAGGGCAGGGCAACGAAGGCCGACCCCTTGGGGTCGGCCTTCGTGTTTGCGGGCTTTTTTGACCAATGTGACAGAAATATGAAAATAGACGTTGACGGCAGATCCCAGACGTCTATAATTCGCCCACTTCCGGCGCGGTCGAAACGGAAAACTCCTTGAAATTCAATGAGTTACGCAGTTTTCGACAGCAAGTGCTTCAGTTCATCGAAGCCAAAAGGAAGTTGAAAAAGAGGTGTTGACAGTAGCGTGTAACGCTGTAGAATTCGCCTCCCGCTGACGAGAGATCTGAAGCGCAAGTGGTTGAAGTTGTTGAAGAATTCTTCGAAAACTTCTGAAAA